>JBHLRQ010000015.1:0-28632 GCA_048882385.1 Candidatus Thorarchaeota archaeon
GCTATTACTTCGAAGACACAGAGATTCCAAATTCTCGCACCAAATAATTGGTAGCAAATCAATCTCTGCAATATCACGAAGGTCTAGATTGATTGTCCTTTCATCAGAACCAAAACGTGCACTCCGCTCTAATCCACTTGATGTCACATATCTGATATGAATCTCAGAAGTCACTCTCACTGACCTCCTAGTTTCTCGCCTGAGTTACGATAAGAAAAGGCTTCCCTAAAAAACAATGGCCTATCATCAGTAGCGCAAATGAATATATTTAGAAAGGACATCAAAGGCGACCGACTCGGTGCATGTCTTGAATGTCCTATGGCCTGGTTCTGTCTACAGATTTCTCAAGATAATTGAAACGACCGAATTAGAGAGGAAGATTCTCGACTGTGGAGCAGGAGGTCCTAGACCACCTCTCGCCTTGTTTCGAAGTCGCGGTTTTGAAACACATGGAATCGATATTTCGGAAGCTGCAATTACTGCTTCAGAGAAATTTGCCAGTGAGTATGGTTTCAACCTACGCATAATGAAAGGCGATATGCGTGAGATTCCATTTGATGATTCGTCATTCAGTTTTGTGTTCTCACAAAACTCTGTCTGCCACCTCACGAAGAAAGACACTATGAGAGCTATCAACGAGATGAGTCGTGTTTTGAGGCCAGGTGGATATATGATGGTGGATTTCATGTCCACAGATTCCTCTTACTATGGCAGTCCCTCTCTTGGAGAAGAAGTTGGCTCTGGTGAGTATCAATACATTGACGATGATGGAGACAAAGTTTTGCATTGTTTTTACGATGATAATGAACCTGACAGGTTTTTTGCTGGACTGAAGATTATTCGCAAAGTGAAGACAATATCAGAGAACCTAACCAGAAGCTTCCCTGATGTTGACGTCAGAGTGGATTACTATGTTACAAAACCAATCTAATCGGATTGCCTAAATACAGGAAGATGTACTTATCGAATTTAGCTGTGTAAGGAGTTCAGAGATGATGTCAGAGAAGAGTCATCCATCAACATTCTCAATTGTCGCTCGAGATCCAGAGAATGGGGACCTTGGTATCATTGTGCAATCCAAATTTCCAGCAGTTGGTTCTGTAGTTCCTTGGGCAAAAGCCAATGTCGGAGCTATTGCCACTCAGGCATGGGCTAATGTTGGATATGGGCCCAAAGGACTGGTATTGCTTCAAGAAGGGAGGAGCGCCTCCGAAACACTCAAGATTTTACTTGAAGCAGATGAAGGTCGAGAGCATCGACAGATCGGGATTGTTGATGCAAAGGGAATTGCTGTCTCACACACTGGGAAAGAGTGTATGGAATGGGCTGGTCATATCATCGGGGAAGGATATGCTTGTCAAGGAAATATCCTTTCCAAGGATGCTGTTGTGGTCGATATGGCTGGTGCTTTTGAGAGGACTGAAGGTGATTTAATCGACAAACTCTTTGCAGGTCTTAAAGCTGGGCAAGTTGCAGGGGGCGATCGGAGAGGTATGCAATCTGCAGCCATTTTCGTTGTTCGTGAAGAAGGTGGATATGAAGGTGGAAATGATCGATACGTTGATGTTCGGGTCGACGAACACCCTAGTCCTATAGAGGAGCTCGAACGTATATTCAAAATCTACGATATGACTATGCTTAGTAGAGAAGATCCAAATACCCTTCTCAAAGTAGAGGGCACTGTTTCTAAGTTGATTCAGAAGGCCTTGGTTACTTTGGGATATCTCGATACTGTAAGTGATGAGTTCTCAGAAAAAGTGAAAGACTCTCTAACAGAATGGACAAATACAAACAATTTCGAGAATAAAGCTCGAGATGATGGAACAATCTGGCCTAGTGTTTTAGAATACATGCTAAACGATGCTGGAATCTCAGAGCGATGGTAGTATCTTAATCAGCCTCTTCAAGTTTAGCTAAGTTCTTCCTCCATGCTCTCTCTATTTTCTTCTCTCTATTATAGTGACCCATCTCTCCCCTTGTGGAAGATGAGTTTCCACTCAGAACAACAATTCCTTCAAAGAGTAGAAGGACTACAGTAGGAATGAGTGCTGTATAATCTCCAGCCAGAATCATGCCTAATATCCACACCCACAAAGAAGTGATAACTGTCCAAAATCCTGCAAAAAAGAAAAACCACTTCCGTTTCCAAGCTGGAGCTTTGAGAAAGGTCACATAATCTATCTTAACCGTAGGTTCGTAGTACTGGTCTCTACACATTCCTTCAAGTCTGATTCCAGCCCACTTTCCTGCAAGGACTCTTCCTATCGGATAGAGGAAAGCAATGATAGCAAACACAAAGATAAATCGAAGACCAAAGTTCAACAAATTCGATAAATTCCATGTAAGAATTTGCATCCAATCTAAGGGTGTTCCCAATGCCCAAATGTAACCCCAAAGTGATAGCAGCCCCAAGATGGTTTCAAGCGCCAATATAGGCCAGAGTGCATAAGTTCTTCCCCTGTCTGCAATGAACAAAATATTTCTAATCTCGGATGCTTTGAGTACTTCTTGATCCTCTGGTCTTGGGTCCCTCTTGATTTGACGTACAACCTTCCAGAATTGTTTTCGTATGTGGCTTGGAACATCATTTGGATTCTGGACAACTATAGAATGAATCTCGTCAAGCTCAGCTAAACGTTCAGACATCTACAAATCTCCCTGAATTAGAGCATCAAATCAACATTTAATCACTTCGAGCTAGATGTGAAGGATACATAAGAAATTGAAAAGAAAGAAGAACAATGGACTCCAAAGAGATTGCGAAACGCATCGGTACTCTTTCAAAGTTTGAATTGATTGTGAATGACTTCAGTACAGGTCTTAGAGGCAGTCCTGAACGACCAAGAATTGAATTCAATCATACTAGTTATCCCGGTGTTGAAGCACATCTATTCACAATCGCAGATGCTTCTTCGTGGCAACCCGAGCTCACTGATGCAAACGATGTGGTTCTCTTAGGGTCAATAAATGAATCTGAAAGAGAAAGATCTTGGGTCAAGCTTCTTTCAATATTATCAGATGTAATGAGTAGACTTGAACATTATCGGCAAGGCTTGAAACATGGAATCCTCCCGAGCTCTAATTGGATTTTTCATGAATTGACATGGTATCGAATGAATTGGGAACGTCATCCTCCTGAGTTACAATCTACTGAATCCTTTCTATATACTGTAGACGAATCAATAAAGCCTCACATCAAAGAATTGAACGATCTAGGGTTTTCAACCACTCAAAGCTGTTCAGGATTAGCAAAAGATCATGTAGATAGAAAACCCTACCAACCCTATGTTATGTTTGATGAGAGAATATACCCGAGATCAAGTGCTCACTTATTCACACTTGCTGATATCACTGGATGGATACCAAGTTATGGCCCTCATAATTTCGATGTTGAATTCAGATTAACCAATTCAGAGGATGCTGAGCGGTTCTGGGACAATCTCGTATCTAACGCTAAAGTGATGGCATCCTTGATTCATAATTACCGAACAGAATTCAGTATCTTTCCGGATTCTCTAAAAGGCACGTTGTAAGTAACATGCATGTGCCAATCGATAGAACTTTTCGTGTTAGTTGGAGAATTACAGGTCATCACGAAGGACACCCTGTGTGGCAATCTTCCAATGATGACACAAGAGAGATACACGGACGTACAGTTGGAGTTGATTTATCATTATGTTTTGGTTGTGACAAGTGCATAACTGCATGCCCAACGAATGTTTTTTCATATTGGACAGATAGTGATGAACGAGTTGTGGTAGATCCAATACGTGAATCCGATTGCATCCTTTGTCTGATTTGTGAAATTGTATGTCCAGTTGAAGCCATCAGTATTGAAAGAGAGGGCGGTTCAGAGGATACCCTCAAATCTTTATTGCGAGGCACTCAATAATTCGATAATGGGGTCGAGAATATGTTTGACGTTTTACTCACCGACGAAGAAAAAAGGATTAGAGATGAAGTACGCGCTTTTGTTCGAAACAAAGTTGACAGAGATTTGATTCTTGCCATGGACGGTAAGACCAAAGAATATCCGTATGAGTTCATCAAAGCTTTAGCCAAGGAGAACCTTCTGGGTCTACGATTTCCCAAGGAGTATGGTGGAAGACATCTAGGTTGGACCTCCGAAATGGTAGCACTTGAAGAGATTGGAGTCTTAGGAATCGCATTGGGATGTGCGTATTCTCTACCAAGTATAATTGGAGAAGGCATAGAGAAGTATGGTTCAAACGAACAGAAGAAAGAGTATCTTCTCCCGACTCTACAAGGTAAGAAAATTGGTGGTGAAGGTCTTACTGAGCCACGAGGTGGTTCTGACTTCTTTGGAACCAACACAACAGCAGTAAAGAAAGGGGATTCTTTCATTATCAATGGTGAGAAGAGATTTGTTGCAGGCGGGATTGGCGCTGACTATTTCTTGATCTATGCCAAGACTGATTTCAAAGCAAAACCGCACGAATCTCTTAGCGCATTCCTTGTGGATCGAGACATGGGCGTCAAAGTAGAAGAAGAGTATGATCTCATGGGTTGTCGTGGAATGGGTGCCGCACGCATTGTGATGAAGAATGTGGAGATTCCGGAATCGAATCTAGTCGGAGAGCTGAACGATGGAACTGCTGTTTTCAATGCTATGATGGTTCCTGAAAGAATGACCTCTGCAGCAGGTCCAATTGGTATGGGAAGGGCTGCAATAGAAATTGCTGTTAGATATGCTGACAAAAGAGAGGCCTTTGGGCGTGCAATAAAGCGTTTTGAGGGAATCAGTTTCAAAGTAGCAGATTGCACAACACAGCTTGATGCAGCAAGAGGCTTGGTCTATCGAGCTGCAAAGAAAGCTGATACTGGAGAGTGGTGCAGAAAGGAGGTTTCTCAGGCAAAGGTCTTTGCCACTGAAGCAGGTTTTCAAGCTGTTCATGAAGCCATGCAAATCCTTGGTGGTATCGGATACACTGACGTCTATCCAATAGAACGACTTTATCGTGATGCTCGATTAGCAACTATTTGGACTGGTAGCAACGAGGTACAGAGACTCATCATCCAGAATGAAGTTTTTAGTGAGATATTATCAGAGGATCGATCTTTGAAAAGAGATGTCGAATTGGACACCCCTGGAGCTCACAAGACAGTTGAGAAGGTATTTACTGAAGCTCCCGACAAATATTACCCTAAATGATTTTGGCTGTCTGTGATGTTCATCATGGAACCATCAACAAAGTTAAATATCGTTAATACAAGAACAGACTGAAATCGAGCTCTGGCTCGAGAGGTGACTAGTAATGGGAAAATTAGTTTGTCCAAAATGTGGAGCTGAAGTTTCAGTACCTGTCCATTGTGGAAGAGAGATGCATATTGAAGATGGCCAGTTAGTTTGTTGGATGGGCGCCACCTGCGGACATCAAAACATTCCTGAGCACTGTGGAACCGTGATGTCTATTAAAGAGTAGAGAGTTATTCTGATTGTGAGTTCATCTATGATTCTAGAGGAGATTATGAAAAGACGTAGTGGCAGAGCTTTTTCTAACAGACCTATTTCTGATGATATGCTTAATTCAATTTTGGAAGCAGGAAGGTGGGCTCCTTCCTGTATGAATGCTCAATCTTGGAACTTCATTGTCCTTCGTGATCCCGCTGTACTTTCCAAAGCACATGAAGCACTTACCAGAGGAAACGCTTATGCAAAAGCGGCACCAATCATGATTCTTGTGGCTGCGAAGGAAGATGGAGGTTGTGCATCGCATGGCTTGCCTTACTTTGCAATGGATGTTGGACTTGCAGTTGAGAACATGCTTCTACAAACAGTTCACTTGGGACTAATGGGCCATCCCACAGCAGGTTGGAATGAAGCCAAACTGAAGGAGATAACGGGGATTCCAGATGAGTATCGGATTGTAACTGTTGTCTTCATCGGATACGAAGGAGATCCTGAGCTACTCGATGATCGTTCGAGAGAGAAAGAAAAGGCACCACGAAGAAGAAGAGACCTAGCCGAGATTGTTCATTGGAATGGTTGGTAACAATATGAAACCTATGAAAGTATTAATGAGTTCAATATTCCTAAGTATCAACACTTGGAGGAATGAAGATGCAAGTCGCGCCCACACTTGATATGGCTGTTCTAGGAGTTCCCGGAGTGGTCATTGGTCTTATTCTAGGATATTATTTTGGAGGCTTTGAAAGATTTGGAGCGTTAGATCGAATTGTCATGGGCATCATATCCAGTATCTTTCTAGGAGTTATCTCAACTGTGGCTATGATGACATTCCTCGATTTGAGTACATTTGAAGCAGTATTCATCGTTCTATCGTATTTTGGTGGATATGTCTTAGGCGCAGCCTCCAATTGGGCACCAACGCCTGAAAAACCACTGAAGCGACACATCATATATGAACCAGATGATGATGAAGCATTTGATAGAGAAATCGAAGAAGCATTGAGTGGTAGTAACGAAGCCAACAACAGTTAAAGGCTATAACTTCCGTGGTTCTTCTGAATCGCGCCTAGAGGAGGTTCGAAATAATTGCGAAGAACACTACCACATTTTCTTGTTATGATTACAATTACGTGTCTTCTATGGTCAACAATAATGATACCAGTCCACGCAGCTCCACCAGCAGATTGGAGTGGTGATGACAGTCTAGCCTTCCTTTTGGAAGTAAATGGTCAAAATGCTAAAGATTTGAATTCCTCAAATCCAATTAATATTCTAGATCTATCAACTGTTCTCACACTAGCGTTAACAATTACTACTGGAAATAGTCTCTATCTTCGTTCTGGATTATTCACGATGTCCTATCTGGGTGTACCAATAATCAATCAGCCATATGATTTTAGTTCCACACCTCTACTGCCAACGAATTACACTGATAATATACTAAATGCATCCATTCCTCTCGGGTCATTAATTGGTGTAGGGAACCTCAGTCTTATCTCTGGCACAATTACAGGAGCATTTTCTTTCACATATTCCAATGAAACGACACCGACTGTTAATGGCACAGTATCCGAGAACTTTGTGCTTCAGATTGGACCTACCGGTCCAGCCGCAATCATGTCAGTCAGCGGGCTCATTACTGTTGGTTTCACAGTAATGTCTGCGTTCACACTACTCATGTCGTTTGATGAATTTCAGCAAGGAATTGTGGCTGCTCGGAAAATGCGTGGAGCAAAAAGGGGCTCAGATGTTGGAATCTTTCCACGAGCAGTAGTGCTAAGAAGAAAACCCAAGAAAGGTGCAGAACAGATTGACAGGGATGAACTCACGAGAAGAGTGCGTGAAGCTGCTAATTCTTCTTGGGATGGAAAACGCTGTCCAAAATGTGGCAAGAAATGGAAACAGAACGCTCCAAGCTGTGGTAAATGCGGAATAGATACAGGTGCCGCAATACAGTTCTTCTCAGATAACATTGCAGAATATGCTCCAAAAGCATTGAAAGTTATCAAACCTAAATCAAAAATCACGGTTGGTCAGTTGGGCAAGAAACTCCGACTCAAACCTGATAAAGCCGGAGCTTTGGCCGCAGCACTTGTTGACATGGGTGCACTACAGACCAAGACTGTCAAGATTCCTCTGAATAAAGTAGCCTTCTCAGGAATGACTATAGCCGGTGCTTACTGGTCATTCATGCAGATGTTTGGCGGTGCGACTCCTGATTTGGTAATCGTATTCCTTTCGACAGTCGTAGGACTAGTCGTTTCGGTCTTCATTGCGTACTTCATGGCATGGCTTGCTAGATTCGATCCTTTGGGATATGACTGAGAAGAGGAAGGAAAGGGTTGAGCGTTTCATGGCTCAACTCAATCCATCCTTAATATCTAACTTCGTCCGAGGTTATATGACTGCTTTCCTGAGTTGATCGTAGATTATTTTCTCAAGTTCATACAATTCGTGACGTGAAGTTTCATCGAGACCCACGATCAGCTTTCTTCTACAGGTTAGTACAAATTCTGTATCGGAATTTCCTTCTCGCACATCTCCAATCCCTATTTTTTTCTCTCCTACCTTCAACCGACCTGCAATTTTCCTCTTTGTACTGTCCTGTTTCCCTACGACCTCTAGCACATCGATATCTGCAAACCTAAATATCTCAGAATTGCTTTTGGGGTGTATCTCTTTGGGGACCTCATCCAAGCCGCAATATTCCAAACCCACCATGAGCTCCTTGATTGTTCGCGCATCAGTGTATGTGTCAAAGCTGCATCTGATGGACCTGGCCCAAGTGCCCCCAACGGCTTGAGAAGAAACCCATTCTCTGTCCAGCTGCTTGGATTCTGTGAGCTTTGACATCACTAGAATGATACGTTTGTAGTTCTCCTCATAGAACCCGTTTGCATCAAAGCAATCAATCAAGATTTGATTTGTTTTGGACAAATGTCTCACCCAAGCATGAGTACAAGATACTCACTGCTATCAATCTGATTTGTACTCCCCAACAGATAAATCCAATGTTGAGTATGGTTGTCTGAATGGATTGCACAAATTATATCATAGGAGGTATGTCGATATGAGTTTTGGACGTTCAAAGAAAGCATCTTTCAAAGTCGAAGATATTGAATCATATTTACAGCAGAATCAAGTCATGGAATTTGCTGGCAGTGGTGATCCCCACGAAGAAAAGGGGAAAGTAAGGTTACTCTTGGAGAACATTAAGAACTGCACTCCTGATATTCTGATTTTTGATGGTGATTACTTAGCTGAACCTGCTTACCTAAAGGCTGGAGCTGATTTATCTCTAATCGCCAAAGATAGCGTTGAAAAGTTAACTGATCTCCTTGGAACTCTGGAAGACTCTCCTGCTCCTACAATCTGTGTGGCTGGCAATTATGAGATGTTTGGTACGACCAGTGATGCAATGGATGCTATAGGTCATGATCAGTTAAGTGATATTGGGTGTGACAAATCTTCCAACTCACGAATTGATAACATTCATCCTGATGAAATCTATATGAATCTCCAGAGTAAAAGAGAAACTTGGCCTGGAGGAAGATTTGAAGAGAAAGGCTTTGTGTATATTGGAGTGGAGGGGTCTAATCCAATCAATCACACATTCCCTGGCGAACGATCGGAAGAGAACCTTAGATGGGCTATAGATGATGCAATTTCCCGTACAAAAACAAAGCCGGAAAACACAATCATCGCCACACATAGTCCTCCATTTCAAATGAGAGACCGACTTGGTAGATTTGGAGTTCCTCCCCACCTATGGGGTGAAAATAAAGGGAGCACAGCACTCCGTGAGTTTGTGGATGAGTATCGTCCGTTCCTAGTTTTGGTAGGTCACATCCACGAAGCTTTTGGAACGTACATCAGTATCAAACGGCCTGACGAAAGCGGCCAGATTGTTGAAGAAACACATGATGTCGATTTTGGAAACCGTACAAAGGTCACAATTGGATATAACACCTCAAAAACATCAATCTCAATCATACTAAACAAGGGCACACTTGAGTATTGGAACTGGTCCCGAGTACGTATCGCAGAAGAAGGAAATGACCGTATCATCGATATTGAAGGTGAATGGTTGGATAGGAAAGGAAAGAAGAAGAAGTTCAAGAAGGCTAATGAAATCATCGACTATGATGGTGTACTTGCTTCAAAGCTCGGATGAATTGACATGGATGGCTACATGAACATCCAACTAGTCCCTTCCACGACGTAGGTCTGGAAAGACATATCGCTCAGTCTGTTCTCGTTTCTCAGCCATCTTTTGCTTTACGAACCAGCCAAGCAGCTGCTCAATCTTGTCTGTGGGAAGACCGAGTTCCTGCCGAACTGTTTCGACCTTAAGAGTACCTCCATGTTTTGATGCAATAACTATGATTGCCTCAGCACGCCTCATATCTCTAGTGGGAACCAGAAAGAGAAGCAGGATCGCAAAAGAGAGAAACGCACTTGATTGAATTCCTGCCCAACCTGCTTCAGTTGCACCATATACTGCGAATCCGACAATTCCCGCAAGAACAAGTGCAATGATTGTGATCGATCCAAATGTATAGTATCTATATCTACGTCTACGCACTTTTCTTGTGAGTAGCTCTAAACCCTGTGTCATGTGCTATGAACATCCTAATCCTACTTAAAAAAAGGGGGGTATGTGGTTGTGTCACTGAGGGCGACGCAACCACATAATGTACAAGAACATGAAAAGTACGCCATATGTTAGAGTAAGGTCTAGAATGAATGAGATGGCAGCTCCTAGCTGTGCACCAATCATCATCATCCAAACTGCAAAGACCGCGCTGACTATTGCGACTAGAATCAAGATGATGAATCCACCTTTCATTCCAAATCGCTCATATGGGCCAAAAATGATGTCCATTAGTCCCATTCTTAGTCAACCCCCTTCAAACGCCATAATATAACCGCGAAAAACACACAGAGTGCAATCCATATCAATGGTGCCGCTAGCTCCAAGACACTTCCTACCGCATAGAATCCATTGAGAATAATGAATGAAAGCGCAATGATAATACCAATGGGTGAGATTACCTTAATCACCCATGTGTACCAGCTTGGTAATTTGAAGTCACCAGCTTCATTTGCTGCATCCAAAATCTTAGATCCTCCCCAGACCCAGCCCATGATTAACATCATGAACAGAGTTACTAGAACAAGACCAAAGTTCTCTACGTAGTAGTCGAAGATATCAAGGAGGAATAGACCCCACGTGACATCACCCAGCCCTCCATCCGCTGTTCCTACATCCATCCACAATGTGAATGGGACCCCTCCTAGAAACAGGATGAGTGTGATTACAATTACTGTTCTCGATCGTGGCCATCCGAACTTATCCATCACAGCAGTGACTATAGCTTCCACTAATGAGATTGCGCTCGTCACACCAAGGAACACCATCATCAGGAAGAATACAAAGCCTAGGATGTTACCTCCTGGTATTGCCATTCCTCCTGGCCATGCGACAAATGCAAAGCCCACACCGCCTCCACCGAGAAAACCAGCGGCGGCTGCGATTGTGAAAACTGCCATCCCTGCAGTAAATGCGAACGTAGTATCAAGCAGGCTTGTTGTTACTGCACTGTTCGTAAGTTCACCACGCCTCGGAAGGTAGCTCGCATACGCAGTTAACGCTCCCATTCCTGCACTAAGTTTGAAGAAGCTCAATGAAACCGCAGTTGACCACATCTGTGGGTTTAGAAACTGTTCAACGTCCGGATTCAGGTAGAAATCTAATCCTTCATATGCATTTGGCTGGGAAAGACCCCAAAATGCCATGAATATGATGATTATCCACATCAAGGGGAATAGAATCATGACTGATCGTTCAATGCCTCTTGTTCCAAAGTAGTCAATGATGAATACAACCAACCAGACCACAATGAGCCCTATTAGGACAATTGGTGACATTAACATGTTCACAAAGAAATCTGGTTGAGCAGTAAATGCAGCTGGCCCCATAGGTCCATCGAGTTGCAAACCAGTTATTGCATATCCAGCATAGACTGCAGCATACCCGATTAACACAGTGTAGAAGGCTGTAAGAATTGCTGTATTTACAAGGCAGAACCATCCAAGGAATTCTCCCATGTTGGAGATCCTTTTGAGTGCGCCTGGAAAACCTCTCCTAAAGGTCGAACCTAGAACGAACTCTGTCAACACGACAGGAATTCCTACCAATAGTAGCATGATAAGATAGATGAGTACGAAAGGACCGCCACCCAAAACTGAAACTTTGAATGGCCAGTTCCAAACATTACCCAATCCTGTCATGGAACCCCAGACCGCGAATACGAAACCCATACGGGTAACCCAAGTTTCACGGGCTACTTCTAGTTCTACTGATGTTTCTTCTCCCATCACGTTTACCTCACGCGAAGTGAAAATTGAAATATGGGATAGATACGGCGATATAAGGCGTTTTTGGTCGAATTTCTTCTGATTTCGAACATTATTATTGGATTATTATTTTGAAATCAAAAATCTTCGAGACCAATTTCAATAGTTTATTCGTCTGGTTTTAACTCAATACATTTATTCAATATACTCACAACCAGAAACTTGGATAGGTCGAGTTAATTGATGTATAAAGACTATGAATCACATTGGGCGAATGACGAAGTTCAGGTTGATATTCCATTCAGTGCAGCAGGAGTTGCCACTACTATTGTATTAACTTCGAAGTTCACTGGGAAGATGATGTTACTCGATGTTGGAGATGGTGTCCTAAGAGACCTCTTGATGTCTGGGAATACAGACTTTGCTCACGAGATTGATCCAATAGCAATTTCCCATGGTCATTTTGATCATGTAGGGGGGCTCCATTCCCTTCTTGGATTCATGCAAATGATGGGCAGAACCAAACCTCTCAATATTCTGATTCCAATTGATTGCATCCAAGCCATTAGTATAATCAAAGGATTCCGAGATAACTACAAGGAGAGATTACCATTCAAGATTTGGTATCATGAAATGTCTGAAGGTTCAGGATTTGATACTGACTTTTTCAAAGTGAATTCTTTTGAAGTAGAACACTACTCCCTTGAATTTCATCCCGAGGAAGAAGTACTAGAACCTTCTCTAGGGTTTAGAGTCCAAATTGGTGCAACAGTGGTTGGTTACACAGGAGATACACGTTTGTGCATAGGTGCAGAAACCATAGTGCGTGATGTTGACCTAGCAATCATCGAAGCAACGAGGAAGGAAACTCCTACTGGACCCAGAGTCCATCTCTCAGAAGCAGAGGCAACCGATCTTGGAAAACTTGCAAAGGCCTTCATTTTAATCCATAAAGTGCCAATTCCCACGAAGTAACACTAATTGACACAAACACTTTCATGAATTAAAATCCATGATCAGAAGAATGGTGTCATGATTGCAAAGATGATGACTCCGAACAATGCAGAAATTGGTACTGTTATTACCCAAGATATGAGGATATCTTTTACTTGATTTGTCTGAACAGGTGTCTGCGCTACCCAACCTACTGCAATCAGAGCAGCCACCAAGACATGAGTCCCGCTGAGTGGAAAGCCCATGTATGTTCCAATGAACATCACCAACGCAACAGATATCGATGCTGCTAGTGCAGATGTCGGGGTTAATGTTACAACCTCAGTTGCAAGCATCTTGATGACCTTCCGACCAACAACTATCAGACCAATAGCCATTCCTAGACCTCCAACAAATAATGGGACCACAACTCCTGGCAAAACGAATGGACCTACATTTATTGTAAATTGAAAATCTGGCAATGCTATTAGAGGTGCAACCGCGTTAGCAACATCATTTCCGCCTCTACTCAAACTTGTGATGATCAGAAAAAGTGCTAAGCCATAGGCCGCAATCTGTTCTTGTCGCTCGCGTTCTCCCAGACCTGCAGCTCTTCTTTGTATCTTTCTGACAATCCAAAATACACCTGCAGCTATGAAGAATCCTATCACCGGAGAGATGATCCAACCCACAAAAATCTCCAATACAACTGACCAGGAAACAACTTCGATCCCCCATCCAGCCTCGCCGAAAAATGGAGCTATAATAGCCACTCCTATGACGGATCCAACAATACATTGAGTTGTACTTATTGGAAGCCCCTTTGTAATAGATGCAATTAGTAACCATATAGTCATGGCTACAAGAACAGCGAATACCATGACTGGCGTCATTGTCTGTTGGGATACCAGGTCAGATCCAACCTTTTCAGATACGCCCCCGCCCAGTGTAAGGGCTCCAACAATGCTCAATATACCTCCTAGAATAACAGCCGTGTTTAATGAGAATATTCGAGCACCCACTGCTGGACTCATTGCCTCGTCGTTACCGCCTATTGCAAACGCAACAACAAAGCCAAGGAAAAGTACAGCTATGAGAATCAGAGGATCCACTGAATTAGGTCCCCCTCTCAGGAGTACTTGACTGCAAGCTCTCTAAGGAAGTCTCCGGTGTCCTCCGCTTGAACAGCTACCTTGACCATCCAATGTGATACTTCACCAAAGAGATGCATTTCATGGTCAGGATACTTCGATTCCATGTATAGCTCTTCGAGAATCTTGAATTGAAGATCTCTTGCCTCTTCTCGCAATCTATCAACTTCTCGAGTATATTCCACACACTTCTCAAAATCACTATAGAGATATTTGACCGCATCCTGAAGGAAATCAGTGCATTTCCAACACAGTTTTCCCAGTTTCTCAATGTCTTTTGGTGGTTTCATTTTCCGTCCAATCCACATCACACGTACAGCATGTTCCGATGTATCAATCACTGAGTCCATTAATCTAATCAGCTTGTGGCGTTCTTGAGTGTGTTGAGGAAGGTATGCATGTTTTGCTAGCACATTCTCTATCAGTTCCTCTTTCTTCTCATCCATTGTTCTTTCTAAATGAATGATCTCATTCTTGATCTCCTCTAGAACTTTGATGTTCCCCTCTACCCACTCTTTGGCTCCAACACAAAGTTTTGCACTTGCGGATTGAAGCCCTTTACTGATTTCTAGCAGCAATTCATCTGCTCGTTCTTGAAGTTTCTTATCACCAGAACCAAAGAATCTAGAAAATGTACCCATTTATTTTCACCACTTATCCTAGATACGAGTACTTACAGTCTTTTACATTGTGAAACCCACATAAGAACTCTAGGCAAATTAATCTTCAAGAACTGCTCTTATCCTAATAAGACCCGTTCCAATGCTTTTTTGCTTGACAATCCTGAATTTCTTCAGACCTCCTGTACGATTTACATGAGGACCTCCACAGAGTTCCATGCTGAAATCGCCCACTGAATATACAGATACTGTTTCTCCATAGTTTTCCTTGAAGAAAGCTAGAGCTCCAGTTTCAATCGCTTCATCATAAGGCATGAATTGCTGTTTCACCTCAACATCCTTACTAATCACATCATTCACTAGATTCTCGACTTCTCTGATCTCATCTTGAGTCAGTTTCCTTGAGAAGGTGAAATCAAAACGCAAACGCTCTTCTGTGATGTTGCTCCCGTTCTGGGTTACCTCATTCCCTAGGACTCTTCTCAAAGCCGCCTGAAGAAGATGAGTTGCAGTGTGAAGCTTAACTATTTTCTCACTGTGTTCAGCCAAGCCGCCCTTGAACTTGCCTTGAGTTGCAGTTCTTGATATTTCACGATGTTCTTCGAACTGCTTTGTAAACTCATCCATATCAATCTGTATTCCTTTCTCTTCCGCAAGATCCCTCGTCATTTCAAGTGGAAGACCGAAACTAGTGAAGAGAAGAAAGGCATCGCCTCCTGTAATGGTCCCTGTGTCATTGTAGATTTTTTCGAATCTCCTGATAGCTTTGGTGAGAGTCTTTCTGAACTTGACTTCTTCTGCTTTGAGACTGCTCATGATGAACTCCTTGTTACGCTTGACCTCACCATATAGGTCTTTGAACATATCAATAACAATGTCCGCAAGCGAATTCATGAAGCCTTGTCCGATTTCAAGTCTGTCTGCGCTATGAATTGCCTTTCTGAGTAGTCTTCTTACAATGTATCCCTGTTCCACATTGGAAGGTCCAATCTTCCTGTCATCTGCCATTATCATTACCGCTGACCTAACATGATCGACGATTATCCGAATGAGTCGATTGTCCTGTTCAGAGAACTCCTCTCTTCTTGAGAGATCCTTGACATGTTCAATCAGAGGAATGAAGAACTCGGTATCGAACACTGTTGGGACTCCCTGGAGCATAGCAAGAGTTCTCTCAACACCCATTCCAGTGTCAATACTATTCATCTTCAAGGGCTCATAAGATCCGTCGTCGAGCTTTCTATAGCTCATAAATACGTCATTCCATACTTCAACAAAGTGGCCGCAGTTACACCCTGGCCGACAGTCTGGACCACATTTTGGAATCTCATCCACTTCAATGAACATCTCCGTGCAGGGTCCACATGGTCCTGAGTTTCCTGCAATCCACCAGTTGTCATCCTTTCCCAAGAAGTAGATCCTTTCATCTGGGATACCAACTTCTTGCCAAGCTTCTGCTGCTTCAATATCCCTAGGAGAGTCATCATCACCTGCAAAAACTGTGACAGACAGCTTTTCCGGATCAAATCCGAGGTATTTCTTTGATGTGAGAAACTCATAGCTCCAGATGATTGCATCTTTCTTCCAGTAATCACCTAGACTCCAATTTCCAAGCATCTCAAAGAATGTGAGGTGAGTTGTATCACCAACCTCTTCAATATCAGTTGTGCGAACGCATTTCTGAACATTGGTCAGTCGTTTTCCTTCAGGATGGGGTTGTCCCAATAGGTATGGCACTAACGGGTGCATACCTGCGGAGGTGAAGAGCACTGTAGGATCATCCTCTGGGAACAATGATGCTGAAGCTATGACTGAGTGTCCCTTGTCTTTGAAGTATTTCAAGTACATTTCTCTCAGTTCTTCAGCTTTCATCAAATGTCACCTCATTGCAGTTACAAAAAGGATGGAAATGCCAAATCCTGATTGATTTTAATCGTTTCGAAGAATCAATGTTTTAGTCACCGATGGTATTCCTAAACTTCTTCTCGTCATGGATTAATATCCAATCCTATCTTTTATCCTCTATACTCTGAAGTCAATGACCATATCCAATCGATAACAGGTGGGAGAAGGTGAGGACTAAACAAGAATAAGACCTGAGGGAGTCATCCTATATCGCTTCAGTCTAGAGCTAATCCATGGATACTTCTCGATCCAATCCAAGAATCTATCATTTGAAATGATGTTCGAATCAAGCTCCTTTGAAAGCTGAATGATTTTCAGATCATCACTTGTTCTTCGTGATGCTTCAATAACATTAGCATTCGACATGAACTCGTTAAGTGTGGTTGGTCTGTCGATTTTGTGAATCAGAGCTGCAGAAACAACAAAGATTGGCTCAAAACCTGTGCTTGTTAGACTACGGTAAGCAAGAATGAGATTTTGTGCTTTTGGCACTCCTTTGGATGACATATAATACGCCACATTGTTTCCGTCAACAACTACGGTTTTCTTTGGAACCCCCACTGTACGAGTCCGCGTTTTTCGTAGATTACACTTCTGGATATGGTCGTCGAGAGTATCTCTACTAAATAGTCGATCGCAGTATGGACAACGGACTCGTTTTGGCAAGGATTCATACCTCAGATACCTAAACCTTCAGAATTTTCATTTTCGTATAAAGATGCGGTTCTACATTTAAAAGGAAATAATTGGGGATAACTAAAGCTATTTATCTAAATAAAGCAAAATTGATTTGGCGTTTCGTTTCCGCGGTGTCGTCCTCCCGGCGGCCGTAAGACGGAGGCGAACGCCTCCTTATTTTTACAAGACTAAGCCAAGTAGAATCAGCCAACCTGTAGCGATTGCAAGCATGATTAAGGCAAGTGGCGAGGCAATCTTTGCAAAATCTTTCATTGTTATTGGTTTCCCTTCTTTTTCTGCAAAAACAAGAGCAAGTATATTTGCAGGAGCTCCTATTGGCAGAAGGAACCCACCAACATTAACAGCGAATATTAGAGCCACTGGAAGGATTGGACTCACTAAAGCAAACTCTGCTGCAATTGGAGCCAAAACAGCAGATACAGGTATGTTATCAATGACTGCAGAAAGAATAGCTGGCACCCATGTCATGAAGAATATACCAAGAATTAGATTTCCTCCAATAAGACTGTCAATCCCTACTCCAATTGCATCAATAACGCCTGTGACGTCTAATGCTGCTACAAGGCCAAAGAGCCCAATGAGGAAGAAGATTGTTCCCCAGTTCACACGTTTGAGAATCTCATCCACCCATTCTCGAGCAAGTATCAAAAGCCCAGAGGCTACTGTGATGGCAATCAGAGCTGGTTGAAGTGGGAGCGGAGTTAATCCAGGACCTATCGTAAAACCAAGTACTAGGATTAACATTGCAACAATTGAAAGGTAGAAGTCTGTTCTGGATCGAATCATATATTGTGGATTTATCAAAAGCATCTGTGAAACAAGATCTTCTTCTGAAGGCTGTAGCTGGTCCTTAAAGACTCGTAGAAGGAATGGAATTGAAACTATAAAGAGAATGATTGAGAGTGGTAGTAATGTTGCAAACAAGAACCCCGGATCGACACCTGCTTCGTTGGCAATGAGAAGATTGGGCACGGCACCAACAATTGATGAAACTGATGCAAAGTTACAGGTCACAGCCTCGGAAATCAAGAATGGTTTGAAATCAATATCAAGTGCTTTACAGAGTTCGATTGTCAATGGGCCCATTATTAACATAGTAGAAGTAGTATCAAAGAACAATGAAATTACAAACACAAACCCAAGTAAAGAAATGAATAACTTCTTTGTATGACCTTGAGTTGGCCTAGTTAAGCTCAATGCTAGGAATTGAAACATACCTGAGGAGGCTGCTATTGTTACAATGATGAACATTGATGTAACAAAGAGAATTGTTGGCCACTCGATGTGTTCCACAATAACAGAAAATGTACCCTGTCCAGTGACCCATAGTGCGAACCCGGCAGCCCCCATGCCCAGAAGAGCTGTAGCTGTTCTGTTTACTTTCTCGGATGATATTGCGATGTAGGTGACCACAAATATGAGAATGATTATTTCTGCAGCCAATTCTCATCAAATCCCAAATAAAACTTGAAGCAGCACAAGGTATCCACTTCCTATTGCTAGATGAATAACGCCAAGCAATGTACCAATCTTGACGAATTCTATGAATGGAATAGGATCATGTTGTTCCTCAGATAGTCCAATGGCTACCATATTTGCTGGAGACCCAAGAGGAGTGAAAATATACCCTCCGATGTTTACCGCAAAAATCAGTGCCAATGGATTTCCAAAAGTTGCAGCAATAGGCGCAAGAACAAGTGAAACAGGAAGGTTGTCGAGGAATGCTGACAGCATTGCAGGTATCCAGACAAGAAAAACAGTTGCAAATATTGATCCTTCTTCAATGAATCCCGAGATAGCACCTCCAAGTGCATCAATCAAGCCCGTTATGTCTAATGCACCAACCAAACCGAAAAGCCCAACCAAGAAGAAAACTGTAGGCCAGCCAATTCTGTTAAGAAATTCGTTCGCTCTTTCATGTGCTAGTAGCAGCAAGAAACCAGCTATTAGAAGTGCTACCATCGCAGGAGTCAGTCCTAGAGCTGGACCGAATGCAAAGCCCACAACAAGACTAATTATAGCTACTGATGAAATGTTGAAGTCCCATCTGTCTTTAATCATAGTTGCGGGATCAATTGAGAAGACTGCATCAGCTCTGTGCTCTTCAGTATATCCAAATGATGAACTATACCATCTTAGTAAGATTGGTAGACTGACCAGAAATAGAATTATTGAGAGCGGCATAAACGTAACGAATAGGAAGCCAACATCTAGATTAACATCTGGGTGACTGGCAATAACCAAGTTGGGTACTGCACCTACAATGGATGGAATCGATGAGAAATTACTAACTATCGCCTCTGAAACTAAGAATGGTTTGAAATCAACCTCGAGTGCTTTGCATATCTCAATTGTGAGAGGTGCAGCGATGAGCATTGTTGAAACGGTATCAAAGAATAGACTGATTCCTGACACAAAAATAAGAAAGATAATGAAGAGTTCCTTGTGGTCTCCTTCGCTTCGCGCTGCGATTCGAAGAGCGATGTATTGGAAAAGACCTGATGCGGCAGCGACTGAAACTATTACGCTCATCGCGATAATAAAGACAATAGTGTCCCACTCAACATGTTCAATGAGCGTTGCAAAAGTCACTCCACCAGGAATTTCAAGAGCAAGTGCAACGAATAACACTAAACCCGCTAAAGCTACTCCAAGAAGCGACATTGCAGTCCGATTTACCTTCTCTGTTGAAATTAGAAGATATGTTCCGATGAAGATAACAATGACAGCTATTGGCAAATTTCGGTAGCTGATGACTAAGATGAGGGCAATTGTGGTCATTATCGCAATGAAGATAGTTGCAATGATTTCCCATCCAATCTTCCTCATATCAACAGTCACACCAAATCCTTCAGTTCTAGGAAATAGTCCATGTGAATGATTTGACTACTGTTCCTACTCATTAATCTGTCGTCAATTTCTTGAAGAAAAGTATGGTAAACCTTCGCACAAATCACCCTTGACAAAGTTGTGTACTTCCACCTGCCCATCATCAAAATTAATTTCAGCTACTGCGTTCTTCACAAAACTACTCCTATTTTCTTGACGTGGTCTACAATATCCCATTGGAACAGTGATTGATTTTATCTTACCATTATCAGCTATATTTCGAACATGACTATGCCCTGATATCGAAAGTCGCACCCTATTATCCGCACTGAGAATCTTTCCTGTGCTCACGGCTCCCATGAACGCGCTATGAAAATCCCATGGTAGTCTGTCCTTGTAAATCGTCAAATTTTGAAATGGCAGATGATGGGACGCATAGATAACATATCTGACATCTAATGGCAAAGTTTTGAGATCATACTCTAATTTCTTATTGAATAGTTCTGTGGCCTCGTAGTCAGTGAATCCCCAATCAACTCTGAATATATCATACCAAACTGCTCCTCGATATTCCTTCTGTTCGTAATTCTCTATTGGGATATCTAATTCTTCACGTCGAAAAGAATAATCGTACCAGCCAATACTACCGACAATGGCAACTTCGTCCTTGATATATGGCGAATCTGGAAGATGTTGGAATCCATTCTGCAAACACAAGTTTCCGATTACGTTAGAGTATTTCTCAAGTGTACCGGGTCCACCTTTCTCCTCAAACCAAATATCGTGATTCCCTGCCACATAGAGATTGACGCAATTCTTTGCCTTTAGTATGCTAAGTGAATCAGATAATACTGTTAAATCGTCACTAACATCACCCACAATAACAAAAACATCAGGTTCAATCTCTTCAATACATTCCCTAATCGAATCTAGAATGGCTCCATCACTTCCATCAGGAATTACATGAATATCAGAGATTGCTGCGATTTTCAATCTGATTTCCTCGGCTCAGAAAGGCCAGCTTGAATTCTCTTAAAAGAGATTACTTGACTAGACTAGTTTTGCCTCACCAAATCCTTGATATTATTGAACCGAAGTCACGAAAAGAGGAGAACGAACGATGACTAACCGAATCATTGCTCAAGCATCAGAAAAAGTTGATCTCTCAAAGGTCAAGACTGTGTCAGATCAGAGCGAGATTACTGACACATATGCTCTGTATTTAGATGATGAGAGCCATTCTTTTGATGGAAAGGCTGACAAGATCATTTTTCCATCAACTGAAGCAGAAATCTCCACGATAATGAAACAAGCTTTTACTGATGGAGTTCCAATCACAGTTCAAGGCGGACGTACTGGTCTGACCGGTGCTGCAGTCCCACTAGGTGGAATTGCTCTAAATCTTGAGAAACTGACTGGTTTCAGCTACATGAAGTACAATGAATCTGAAGACCTCTATTCAATTGCCGCAGAAGCAGGTATGACCCTTGAAGATTTGGTGGATGCTGTAGTATCAAAGAGGCTTGACAAACTGAAGGGCAAAGGCACTGCTGAGCAACAGAAGGCTTTGGATAGATTTCTAGCTGAATCTGAAGATTTCACTTTTCCAGTTGATCCTACAGAAATGAGTGCATGGCTAGGAGGAATTGTTGCTTGCAATGCATCGGGGGCACGGACCTTCAAGTATGGAGCAGTACGACCTTGGGTCCGTCGTCTTCGTGTTGTTCTTGCTAATGGCGATATTTTAGATATTGAACGTGGCCTAGTCAACGCTGAAAATGGAAAGTTTCTCATCGAACTCAGTGATGGTTCTGAAATAGAGGTCAAGGTCCCGTCTTATTCAATGCCAAAGACAAAAAATGCAGCAGGACTCTATACAGCACCCAATATGGATCTCATTGATCTCTTTGTTGGATCTGAAGGAATTCTTGGTATTATTACAGAGGTGGAGCTCGGTCTCGTAAAACTGGAAGAGAATATCATGACTGTCATGGCTTTCTTCCCGAGCATTGATGATGCTGTCAATTTTGTGAATGATGTTCGATCGCCTGACTCCCCCATTAAGATGGATTTCCTCGAATATTTTGGTCCTAATGCAATCAAAATGATCAAGGAGAAGGCTAGTGACGCGGGAATAAAGGTCCCTGCAATGAAAGACGACACAAAGGCAATCATATTCTTTGAGTTCTCATTCACTCCAGAGAACATGGAAAATTTGGTCATGGGTCTTGAAGAAATCCTCATGGAGAACAATACTTCTTCTGAGTCAAGCTGGGCAGGAATGGACCGATCCGAACTTGCTAAGATGAAGACGGTGAGACACTTTGTACCTGAAACTGTCAATGGTATAATTGCTATGAGAAAAGCTGAGTATCCAGAGATTCACAAAATTGGCACAGATATGGCTGTACCTGATGAAGTTCTCAAAGAATATCTTGATTATTACATCAAGACTCTAGAAGAACAAGGAATGGAGTATGTAATGTGGGGTCATATTGGTGACAATCACATTCATGTCAATATGCTCCCGCGAAACAATGAGGAAGTCCACCAAGGTATGGACAACTACATGACATTTGCTAAGAAAGCTATTGAATTAGGTGGTACTGTGGCTGCTGAGCATGGAATTGGTAAACTCAAGAGAGCATTCTTAGAAGCAATGTATGGAGAGAGCGGTATCAAAGAGATGCAAGCGGTAAAGAAGGCTCTTGATCCGAAGTGGCTGATAAACAGAGAAAATATGATTCCTATACCTGCTGAGTAAATCTTACTTGAGCTTGGACCTCAGCCTCAGTCATTTTGGTGCAGAGGTCCGGTTCCTCTTCACACAGCCTTTTCATATCACGTATCCCAATGGAATACCAATATTCACGAAGTGCATCATCACGTTTAAGCGACACCTGGCACTCGCATTTCATGATGGCTTCTCTAATTCCATCAACAAGTTCCTTGATGGTTGATTTTCTTATTCTTACTCTACCCCAATAGTCGCACATCTTTCCACGACATGGACCCTTGACCATCACGCAATAAGCCATGTATTGACCTCGTTTGAATTAGCGCAAGCGAAGTTCGAGATATCTTAAGGGTTGTCCTGTGGTGTTCATATTGACTGCTTTACAGCTTGGTAGAAAAAAACAAGAAAAATCCAATCGATTAGTCCCTATCCCATGCTTGAAATACAGCAACCACTACCTAAACATAATTTCATGGTGACAATAGAATGGATCAGTCAGAGAGTCCTGGACAAATAATTCGTAAGGAAAAAGCAACAGTTGAGAAGATGATTCACATCTATTGCGAGAAGAAACACAATTCCTCTAAATCACAAATCTGCAATGCTTGTTATGCCTTACTACAATATTCTCACCAAAGACTGGACAATTGTCAATTTGGAGAAAATAAACCAACGTGCAGGAAATGCCCCGTTCATTGTTACAGACCTACTATGCGTAACGAAATTCGAAGAGTGATGAGGTTCTCTGGTCCTCGATTGATATTTCGTGCTCCAGTTGAATGGATTCGACATAAACTCCATGATAGAGATGAAGCTGAAACTGAAAACTGAATTAATGTGAGTGTGGGATCCACACTCACAAGTCTGCTTTTATAATTTATACACAACTTCCACAAGATGTGCACTGCAGCTGATACAAGGATCATATGCACGTGCAATCATCTCAAACTGAAGTTCGATATTCTCTGTTTGGTTCTTAGCTAGTAGCTGCTCACCACCAGAACGGATGAATGCCTCAATGTCATCAAGGAACATTGCTGTTGGAGTAATGAAATCTGCAGCTATGATTTTGCCATCTTGGATTTCATAGTGATGAATCAAAGTTCCTCGAGGGGCTTCTACAGCACCTGTTCCAATACCAGCATCTCTTGTTGGTTGTGCAATCTTTGCATCCTCACTCTCTAGGATTTTATTTACAATATCGATGATAGCCTCAAGAGAATACACTTGCTCTATTGCCTGCGCGTGATTATTGAACAGAGGATTTCTAGACCAACGTTCATTGACAAGCCCATCATATGCATCCTTTGCCCGGCCCTTGAATCGTTTTCCAATCAAAAGGACTCTTGCGAGTGCACCAACACTGAATGGTCTCTCCTTGTACATACTTCTTTTAGCAAAACTGTGGCCAACAACCCGTTCTTTGATGACACTCTTGTAGTCTTCAACTGGATACTCCTGACCGTCAGAAGTGATGAAGATATCACCATGGTATCCATATTTGTCGCCAGGAGGTTTACAGCACAAGAACTGAGTATTTCGTTCCATATGGTCTGGAACCTCAAGGTCTCTTAAGAGATCAATCGTTGCCACAGCAAAGTCGAGAAGCTCAATCGCCTCGTTTCTGACGTCCTCAAGCATCTCTTTAGAGGGCAGTTTGCTAAACCCTCCAATAACAGGATTCTCTCCATGGATCATTCGACCCCCCATCATTCGCATTATTTTGTTCCCAAACTTCTTCATCTGCAATGCTTTTACTACCGTATCACCGTATTTGTCAGCCATTGCTACAGCATGGTCATATCCAAGAAAGTCCGGTAATGCTAAGAAATAGATGTGCAGACTATGGCTTTCAATCATTTCTCCATGATGCATCAATTCCCGAAATAGGTGAGTTGTTGTATCGACATTCACGCCGACTGCTTTTTCAAGCCCTCGAAGGGCTGCATATTTGTGAGAAAGATTACAGATGGCACAGATTCGTGGGACAATGCTTAGGTCTTCCTGAGGTGTCTTGCCAACAACAAGTTCTTCGAATAGGCGAGGCCCTTCAAGAATTCGGACTTCAACATTGCTGATTTTGTTGTTCTTTATCTCAACTCTAATTCCACCATGACCTTCTACTCTGGCCAATGGTTCAATTGTAATGTCCTTCTTGTCTGGCATTTTATTTTCCACCATCCTCAATGTATTTGATGATTTTACTTCCTCCGAATCCTCTGATTCGCCTCATGATCTCATCTTTTGTCATCCCAAAGCTCTCCAACAGTTTGATATGTTGGGTAAAGTTACCATCTGGGTTTGGACCCCAACAACCTACACATGGGACTCCATGGTTTGGACATGCTGAACCACAACCTCCCAATGTGAGTGGACCTATGCAGAATTTGTTGTCAAGAAGCATACACCGATTCTCATTGAGCTTGCACTCGTGACACACTGGATGAGGATAGGGTTCTGGGGAAACTCCATGGATCAGTCTTGAAATCAGAGCGAATGTCTGTGGTTGACTGATGGGACATCCAGGTAGATAGAAATCTACATCAACAAAGACATCAATTGGTTTGGCTTCGAGTGGTTTAGTCACGAACTTGACGCCCTCTCCGTATACTTTCTTCAACCGTTTCTCATAATTTCCGTCCCCCGAGAACATGGCTTGGGGACCACCGTTCACTGCGCAGTTGCCTATTGCGACAAGAATTTTGGCTCGTTTTCGGATTTCGAGAAGATGTTCCTTTTCTTCTTCTGTGCTTACACTGCCTTCTATAAAGGCTACATCAAGCTCCGCTTCAATAGGGTTGCTTGATGCCATTACAAAGGACTGGATATCTACAGCACCAAACAGATTTAGAATCTCATCCTCGGTGTGAATGATGAGTAGTTGGTCTCCAGCGCAACCTGTGAAACCATAGATGCCAATTTTTGGTTTGTAAATTACAGTCATTCTAGATCAACTCCCTGAAGTGCAGAGTGTCCCAATAAGTGAACACAGGTCCATCCATGCATGTATAGAGATGTTCAATGGCACAGTGCCCGCACTTGCCAATACCACACTTCATTCTCCTTTCTAATGAGAGCTGTATCTGGTTCTTTGGTATCTTGAGCTTGAGGAACTCATCTATGACGAACTTGTACATCACAGGCGGTCCTACGACAACAGCTGTAGTTTCTCTCGGGTCTATTTTTGGAAGGTGCCTGAAGAGCTTAGTTACAACTCCGACATCTTCAGTCCATTTGCTATCTGCTTTGTCTACAGTAAAGAAACATTCAATGTCCTCTCGTTCCTTCAATTGGAAGAACTCTGTCTTGAAGAGAAAATCAGTAGGAGTCCTAGCTCCATAAAGGAAGAACACACGCTTGAACTGGTCTCTGTTGTCTAATACATAATAGAGGATAGATCGTAGAGGGATAACTCCTAGTCCGCCCGCTACTATAATGAGGTCTTTGTCAACCATCTGATCCAGTTTGAATCCATTCCCATACGGTCCACGGATATAGATCACGTCATTATCCTTTTTCTTGAATAACGCCTCTGTTAGCTTACCAACCTTTCTTACACCCATTTCAAGAATACCTGGCCGACTCGGTGTAGATGAAATTGAGAATGGTGCTTCACCAACTCCAGGAATTGAGAGCATGATGAACTGACCTGGGTTGTATGTGAACGACATTGCTTTCTTCATGTCGATGTGTCTAATCTGAAAGAACCTGTGGTCTTCTATCAAGTCATAGTGTCTTACTATTCTTGCAGCCTTCGGTTTAAACGGATTCTGGACATTCTCAACTACAGTCATTGTTTAGGTACCTCCTTAGTTGTCAAAGCCTCAGATATTGTAAGGACATTGATGTCTACTGGACATGAGTCGATACATCTTCCACAGCCAACACAACCTGGGCGTCCATAGTCCGCACCGAATGTTTTCAGCTTGTGACTATACCACAATCTTAAGCGGTCAGATCGGGACGCTCTGAAGTTGTGCCCTCCAGCAACAAGACTATAATCTACGAACATACAGCTATCCCAAAACCTATTCCTACGTCCAACAATTTCATTTGATACATCAAAGACATCGGTCACATTATAACAATTGCAAGTTGGACATATCATTGAACATTGCCCACAGGAGAGACACTTGTTACCAAAGTAGTCCCAAATCTCACTTTCGTGGCTTAGCTCCATAAGATCTGGCATGTTGTCGAACTCGATGCTCTTTTTGAACATACTATTTCGTTTGTGACGCCATTCGATATACATCTGAATGTCATCATGAGAAACGTCATCATCAAAGAACTCCTCTCTTTCATGTATCATATCATAACCAAGACTTGATCCCACCCATACAAGATAGAACACGTTGAGGTTCACGAAGAAGAGGTCAAATCCTTCATTTACAATATCCGTATCTGTGGAATAGCAGAGAGAGTTCTCAGTTGGCAGACAAGAGAATCCGATGATTGCTGAGTTCTTTCTAAGCCCTCCATAGTACGGATCGACTGGTTCTCTCATGAATACATCATCTAATCTTAGAAGACTGTGAATCTCACACGGGTGCACTCCAATTATAACCCGTTTTTCAACAACAGAATACTCTGGATCGAAACCTCTCTCATTGAAATGCATCATAGTGAATTGCATTGGGTGAAAGAGTTTCTTGATAGGAATCATAGGATGTTCGTCTGTTATGACCAATTCTGATATACTGTTCAGGCGGTCATAGGACAGAACACCATTCTTTTGTTTGGGTCCATATAAGGCACCAAACTTCTCCAGACTCTCGAGAAACACCTCAAAGAACTTTGATTGCATCTTTAATATGCGCATTTTTCGAACCTCGCCTGTGAGAGAACTTGTTGAGCGGGCATCGCCCGAGATAATCTGCTTATAGTTTTTTTCAACTAGCGGCGTCAAAATAATCTGCTAGTTTTTTGAATTGTAAGAATATTGTAGATCAATTTCAGAGAGTACGATGCTTTTCTGACATATAGTGTTCGTTCATATTAAACATTGAGCACAAACTGGATAGTAGATGTTTTTTCCCTATTCACATCTTTTATATAGTGGATTACGTAATACTATTACGTGAAAAAGAATTATAAGTTCTAAAGTACTAACTAATCATGAGGTGAAATAGGTGCCCGATACTGAGAAATCCACAAGGACCGAGGCGGTTCAGTTGAGCCTTAGGGAACAGCTCCTAGGGCGACTTTCTGAGGAAGACGCTTCAAAGAAACGTGAAATATCAGTGATGACCAGAATGAGTGGCGACATTGTTGAAATTCTAGACGCTCTTGTGGAGCTTGAGATATTCAAGAGTCGATCTGAAGCAGTTTCTGCTTTTGTAGAGCAAGCCATCTCTTCACGTAGTCAGATGTTTGATGAAATAAAAGTTCAAGCTGCAGATATTCGCAAATTAAGAGATTCTGCTAAGAAACATGCCTTTGAAGCATTCCAAGAAAAGTGAACAAGTTCTAGCCTGCTTTATAATAACGGGGCAGGTATTTGAAGAAGTAATGATGTACGCAATCTAATTCTCAATATATATTGTCAATCTAGGAAGAGTGCTATTGTAATAATGAATGGAAAAAAACCAAGCGTTCTCCTTCTTTCGTTATTTTCCAGGGGCGGATACATGTCATGTACTATGAATCTTCTTGGCAGTTTTAATCAACCATAGAAACTATCACTCTACGATCGACAGCGTTCTCGAAGTGGAGCCGATCGACCATCGAAACTGGTCCTTCGCGATCAATCGAATTCTCAAAGTGAAGTCGATCGACAGAATTTTCAAAGCAGCTTCGGTCAATCATAGATACAATCACTAGACGGTCAACAGCGTTCTCGAAGTGGAGCCGATCGACCATAGATACAATCACTATACGATCGACAGCATTCTCGAAGTAGACTAGACGGTCAACAGCGTTCTCGAAGTAGACTAGACGGTCAACAGCATTCTCGAAGTAGACTAG
>JBHLRQ010000015.1:28732-46620 GCA_048882385.1 Candidatus Thorarchaeota archaeon
TTCTCGAAGTAGACTAGACGGTCAACAGCATTCTCGAAGTAGACTAGACGGTCAACAGCATTCTCGAAGTAGACTAGACGGTCAACAGCGTTCTCGAAGTGGAGCCGATCGACCATAGATACAATCACTATACGATCGACAGCGTTCTCAAAGTAGAGTCGATCGACAGAATTTTCAAAGTAGCTTCGATCAATCATAGAAACTGGTCCAGTATCTAGGCACTGGGCAATTTCTTTGGTTTCTTCTGTGAAAAGACCATCTGGAGCTACAGCTATTGTGTTGTTCATACTCATCCAAGCCATTGCGATTAATGAACCAAAAACAGCGAGTGTAAGGACGAACAAGATTCCTGAAGCAAGTACAACCCTATAGGATTTTTTGGTAAACATTTTCTATCTTCTCCATTAGGTGTAAGGATTCAGTGACGATATTGTTGTGAAATTGATCAGTCCAGTTTTTACCAGACTGAAGATGTCATTGTTTTTCCAAATCACTCAAATACTACGAAATAGTATTACATGATACATGTAATATATTTTTCGGTAACACTATTTACAATAGAAAGATATATTACGTAATTATGTTACAATAATCAAGAAGTCCCCCGGTCATGAAGATTGGAAATGTTCTCCTTCTTTCTGTTCTCAACGGGGTGGACGGGGGATTTCTCTACTCCTTTTCCTTCCGTTTTATTTGTCTGCGGAGTTCAGCAATCTCAAAACTGAGTTCTGTGTAGGCTATTGCGTCTGTTTCCTCATTCCAGAAGATGAATATCGTTCGTGGTTGTTTGTCAAGCTTGTTAGGATTGTAATCATGACCCATGATTCTATTCATGTGCTCAATCGGATGATACCAGGTTTCGATAAACTTACTGTGATCAGGTTTTCGTCTGGCAACTTCAGCAAAAGCAATTTCTGCTTCAACGATTGCGTCATAAAGAAGTTCATTGTCATTATCATCCCTTAAGAGCTCGATGACCAAATCTCTGATAGACTCCATCATTTCTCGATAATCAATCTCTGGCCATTTCAATTCAGGAATTCCAATTTCTTCAAGCTTATCAATCAACCTTTGAGCTAACTTGTTTCCCAGAATCGAATATGCGAATTGTATACTGCAAGTAGATAGAGAGTCAACTATCTGTCCCAAATAGACTTGTCGAATGATATTCTCTCTTTTCATTGATGGAGTATTAATGTAGTAGTAGTTGGGAAATATATCTGGGTGTGTTTTGATCATGGTCCGAAGTTCAGTCCAACTGATTGGTGGAAAGTCAGAATGTCCTGGGCCACCGTAGTCATCATACTCTAGGTATTCTTTCATTGTTTCAAACAGTTGTGAGCCTGGTTCGGGAACAAGAGAATGTATCTGAATGAGAATATTTAGTGGATGAATCGATTTCGCATGTATCACGAACTCCCACAATTCTACAATATCCGCTATTTTTTCCTCAGGAAATCCAACTACGAAGGATAGCGTAATTCTGAAACCCAAATCTGCAGCAACCCGTAGGATTTCATCAATATTTGTCAGGTCTAATCTTTTGTTTATCCTACTTTGTAATCTGTCTGATACAGTTTCTATTCCCAGATAGATACTGTCACAGCCAGCCTGTCTCATCTTCTTAAGAATCTCTTCATCCAGAGTATCCAATCTCGCACTACAGCTCCAAGCAATTGGAGTTTCTATTAATACTAGACCGTCACATAGAGAGAACATATAATCCCGATTAAATGTCAACAAGTCGTGATTCAGTTTGATTCTTTTGTGTCTGAATTTCTTTTGTATGACTCGAATCTCCTCAATCACTCGTTCAACAGATTTAACTCGAAACCTCCTCTTGAAGAAACTTGAGGTTGAACAAAATATGCAGGCAAATGGACAACCTCTTCCTACTTCGAGAGTCACAGGTTCATCACTGTTCTCATCTTCTTCACAGACAGCATAATCTGGAATCGGGAGTGAATTCAAGTCCTTAATTGGATCAGGCCAACCATTATCTAAAATCTTGACTCCGTTTCGATGCACGACACCTTTGATATTGGTAAAATCTTCTCCCTGTATCATTTGATTGACCAACATAGGTAATGCGAAATCCGATTCACCACGAATAATGAAATCCACATCCTCAAATAGTGACATTATGTTGCCCGCACTAAATGAAGCTCCTGGACCTCCCAGAATCGTTTTTGTCATTGGATTCATTTCTTTGACTTTACGACAAACATCCAATGCCATTACTATATTGTTGGACATGGTTGAAAGGCCTAGTAGATCGGGTTTTGTAGATAATATCTTCCCAACTATCTCTTCCATTATTTGCTTGTAATCCGAAAAAGCCGTTATCGAATAGTTTGCTAAGTCGAGTATTTCAACATCAATGTTTACTGATTTCAGAGCTGATGAGAGAGTCAAAATTCCTAAGCATCTGTGGATTGGTACACGAGTTTCCATTGAAATCTGATGAATGGCTACCAATGTAATCTTCAATTGAATCTTCTCTGTTTATCGATTCACAGCAGAAACTCGAGTCATTATCATATTTCCGTTGTAATCCAATCCGTGTCTTTGGTTGGTTCTCATTAGACTATAGATATTCACCTATCAGTAACGCCCAGTGTTCTACTGATGCCACCTAGGCCATCTTCTAGTTCAGATATTGTCGTGGCAGCTCTACAAAGAAGATCGATTACTCTCATTTCCTCTTCGGTCAAATCTCTCTGCAGTCTTTCCATGACCTCTTCTCTATTTTGACACACATTTTTACGGAACTTGGGATCTCTGATCATCCGTTCTATTAGAACATCAATTGATACCGGAACTTTGCTCATTACATACACCTTCCATTTACGCGGAGTGGACAATCATTTTTGTAGCCTTGAGGTTGGTAATATATTCTTACAAATCGAGCTTATACACATTAATCATAGATTTCTTTGTTCGAAAGACTCATCTCAAAGATAATTGATAGATTGCAGTTACAAAGTAACTGGTGAGGGAGCAGGCTTGAAGCCACTAGGAACAATCACTATGCATCTAAAGTTCTTAGACCAAGAGGCAAGTGAAGTTCTCACTTCAATCATGAACGATGCTGAGAATTACTGTGACTTTGTAGTCCAACTGGGTAACTGTGTATACCAGATTGAAGCCCCAATTGAACTTGCTCATATAGCATCTGTCCATGCTTGGGAGCTTAGAGATACAGCTGTTATTGATGATATATCCAGTAAATATGGTGGCCACCCGTTTGTTAAACCCTGGACATATCCTATTAGAAGCAGAGGTGATCGACTCTCACATTCTCACAAGATTCAGGATGCTGTTGATCATGCGATTACGTTGAAGCCTGCAGATTGGATTCATGCGGAGCTTTTACTGGTAAAAGCATATGCACTCTTACATACTCCTGATGGGATTGTTGCTCTTCAGGCAGCGAAAGATATCATTGATGTAAACAAAGACTTGGATTGTTACAAACCACAGGTTCATCACATCGAAGGAAGAATTCATCATGAAGAGGGAAATAACCAGTTGGGAATACCAATATGCAAAGTAGGTCTTGAACTTGCTTTGGCTCAAGATAACAAATGCCAAGCCATCTGGTTGCTCCGTTGGCTAGGTATGCTGTCAATGCATGATGACCTGAAACAAGCCTCGGCATATCTTGATCATGGATATTCGCTCGCTAAGGAACTTGGTGCACCCTTTCATTTGGAACATGTCCTAACAGAGATGGGGTGGATATCCACAATATTGGGGGAGTATGATCTTGCTCTGGCGTTCTATGATGAGGCAAGAAAAATGTCCATTTCACAAGATGAGTTGACAGACCGTCACTCACTCATTCTTTCACGAATTTGCAGTGACATATGTGATGGAATTCAAGCCCTTGATTGGGCACAGTGGACATTGGACTGGCATTTGTCTCATGGTTCTGCAGGTGATTCTTACGCCCATCTTGCTATGGCTCGTGCTCTGATACTTCTAAACAGATTTGATGAAGCAAGGGAGTATCTCGACACAGGTGGAAAGCTTGCATTTCAAGGAGGACAGGAACGAGAGGTGTGCATCTACTATTTGGTTTCTGGTCTTTATGAAACAGCCACTGGTTCTCCAGCGGATGCCATCGCTACCATCAAGAATGCGCTGGAGATATGCGAAAGAACAGAAACAGCGATTTATCGTAATAGATGCCTCTTAGGCCTGGCTCAGGCAGAACTAGCTGTATTCCAGCTGGAAGGAGGGGATGATACAGGTGAATCTCCAGGAAGTTGGATGAACTACTTGGAAGAAAAAGCACTTGAACATAATCTTCCCGGCCTACTTATGCAGCATAGAATGCTGCTAGCTGATTTTCGATTATTACAGAATCGCATTCCAGAAGCTCGAAAAATACTGATTGACGCCTTAGATTTATACGATTCTCCAGGTGTTCGAACTCTTCAGAGGCTGATTCTCGAAAAGATACGATCAATTGATACAAGAAAACAAATTGTGAGCTAAGCATGATTCTGATTCATAGTGACAATATAGCAACCCGAATGGTGAGTTCTAATAGCTTTGAGGAATAGGTATCAACCGAATCGAAAATTCGTATTGTGAATTCAAAGTACTAGTTGGTCATGAGGCCTCTTTGAACTTCTTCGGAAAGGGAATCCTGGGAGAGCTCTCTCCTCTGCCATGTTCCGGTGGTGGTTTCCAGTCCTCAGTCATTTTGAGGTATTCCGCCCTTTCTGCAGCATCATGTAGTTCCATTACTGTTGCAACGTGGTTTCCACTTTCATCTCGAAGTGGATAGATATACTCGTAAAAATATCTGCCAATGAAGTGGACCCACCCCTCGTACTTTTCAAGATCCCCACTCTTCAGGTCATTAATCATCTTCATAACACCTAGCTCTGCTCTTTCGGGATGACATCGTAGAATGGACGAACCGATTCTGCTCTCATTGTCCTGTTGGAGCTGCTCACCAGCTTTTCGATTGAAGACCACGATATTGTTGTTTTTGTCAAGAACACATATTCCAACATTGAGGTCATCAACAAGTCGCTGCATCAACAATAAATCAAGAGTCATGTTCCTACATACTGCAAACAGTGTGAAAATCTTTGGGTTACGTTTGATTTATGTTGAAGAGTCAACAACAACAACGAGTTATGGGAGAATTCTATTCAAGACTTGGCAGGTATTATGATCAGTTTTATGTTCACATCGACTATGAGGGCAACAGTCGCAGGCTCCATGAGATAATTCAGAGATTCAAGAAGTCTCGAGGTAATTCGTTATTGGATGTTGCATGTGGAACAGGCACTCATATCAAACATCTCAAGGACTGGTATCACCCCACGGGACTCGATCTCGTTGAGAGTATGCTGGAGGTTGCAAAAGAGAAATGTCCCGATATTGAGTTTTTCCAAGGCAATATGACTGACTTTGATCTTGGACGCATGTTCGATGTCATAACCTGTCTATTTGGGTCAATTGGCTATCTCACCGAGAGGAACGATCTTGAAAACGCAATTGCATCGTTCTCCAGACACACGGAACAGGGTGGAATCCTGGTTATCGAGCCCATGTTCACTAAAGAGTCAGTCCGAGAGGGATCGATTGGAATCACCAGTCTGGATCTGCCTGATATTAAAATCTCACGTGTCAACTCCACACAGATTGAGGGTGCTGTTGCTTATCTCAATTTTCACTTTCTGATTGCCACCCGAGAGAATGGTGTTGAACACTTTATCGACCCCAGCCCAATGAGTATCTTCTCCAGGGATTTGTACATCTCTCTAATGGAGAAGCATGGATTCGAAACAGAGTTCTTGGAACCTGGTTTGATGAAAGAAGGCTTGTTTTTGGGTGTCAAACAGTAAATTTCCTCTTTGCAGTAGTTGATTAACGTTCAAGTGAGTAGTTTCTTTATGGAAACTACAACTCTTGGATCCGGTTGTTTCTGGTGCACAGAGGCTGTTTTTCAGCAATTGAAAGGAGTCGAATCTGTTGTTTCTGGCTATTCTGGAGGACATGTGGAGAATCCATCCTACAATCAGGTCACTACAGGAAGAACAGGACATGCAGAAGTCTGTCAAATCCAGTTTGATCCGGAACAGATTTCGTATGAGGAAATACTTGAAGTGTTCTTCAACACCCATGATCCAACAACACTCAATCGTCAAGGTAATGATGTTGGTACTCAATATCGGTCGGTTATATTCTATCATAGTGATGAACAACGAGAGATTGCAGAACGGATAAAGAATGAACAGGATGAGAGTGGGAATTGGAAGAATCCAATTGTGACCGAGATTGTCCCGTATGATAAATTTTACCGTGCTGAAAACTATCATCAGAACTATTATCGTAACAATCCAAATCAGGGATATTGTAGAGTCGTTATCGCTCCCAAGCTCAAAAAGTTCGAGAAAGTCTTCAAATTGAAACTGAACTAGTTCGATATGTGTGATTTTTGATGGAAAATTCTTGTCAGTTAGAGAATCAAGCGCAGAGAGGTATAATCACTGTCGATTTTCATAGCATAATCCTTAATTGATTATCTAAATGAGTGTAGAGAACATTAATTATCTGCGGAGGAATTTGCATTGCAACAATTCTCAGTGAATATGCCAAGTCTACTAATTATTGGATTTCTAATTGGAATAATCTTTGTTGTTCTTGGAAACCGAGAAATGGGAGATCTTGTCAGACGAAATCGTCTATTGAAGATAGGTATCTCGGTTGTTGGTATTATGATCCCAGTTACTCCATTATCTTGGTATGGTTATTGGGCTCTAACAAGTTCAATTGTTCTAATGCCACTTGATTACATCATTATTGGGATTGCGATTCTGGTAGGTGTAATCGTGATTTACAAAGGCTTGACAACTTATACATCAAATCAGTAGAAGTAAAGTGGTGGGGGAGGTAGATTTACCGCCCCCAAACATTTTTGGTAGGAATTCTTTTCTGTTACCAACCTCATCTGAGAGATACGATATCTCAAAGGTGAGTAGGGATTGCCAGAGACTTTTGATTATCTATCTGAGGAATGGATGAATGCTGTGATAGATCTTGTAACAAAGAAACTCACAGCAGAGGAGATGAAACATGTTTCGTCCTCAATGGTGAACATAGTTGAGAACTGCCCAGATGGGAAACGCCACTGCAGGTCACAGATTTGTAGAGAATTCATCTCAATTATGAATGCCTAGTGTTATCGGAAAGACAGATAGGGTGAGTTGATTAAATTAGTTCCAGAATAATTAGGAAGAGATGAATATTGACAGATATACCATATAGTGGTGAGAAAACCACAAAGGTGGGTGATATCGAGCTCACCTATGACACATTTGGCAACCCATCATCCCAACCAATGTTGTTGATCATGGGGCTTGGTTCCCAGATGATTCGTTGGGATGAAGCTTTTTGTCAGGCTATCGCTGCACAAGGTCGGTGGGTGATTCGTTTTGATAATCGTGACGTAGGCCTTTCAACAAAGTTGGATTATGCCGGTGTTCCTAATGCCATGGCTCTATTACAAGGACAGTCTGTCGATGTGCCATATAAGTTGAAAGACATGGCTGATGATGCAATAGGTCTACTTGATTCACTTAGAATAAAAGCTGCTGATGTTGTAGGAGTATCAATGGGCGGCATGATTGCACAGACAATGGCAATTCATTATCCCGACCGAGTACTGACTCTAACATCGATTATGTCCTCAACAGGGAATCCTAGTCTGCCACGAGCAAAACCTGAAGCGGCCGCCCTTCTGGTAACGCCTCCAGTGTCCAATCTAGATGACTACATCAATAATACTCTAAATTCGTCAAAGGTGCTTCATGGCCCAAAATACGAATTGAATGAGGATTATGTCCGGGATTGGGCGGAGCGCTCGTATAACAGATGTTATCATCCTCCAGGATTTGCCAGGCAGCTAGGTGCAGTCATGGCATCTGGAAGTCGACATGAAGAATTAAAGAATGTGAAGATTCCAACTCTTGTAATTCATGGGGATGCAGACCCGCTAGTTCCAGTTGAGGGTGGAAAAGACACAGCTAAGAGTATACCTGGAGCCAGATTAGTCATCATAGAAGGTATGGGACATAGTTTTCCGACTGAGGTTACGCCACAGATAATCCAAGAGATTCTACAACACACTGCACCGAAATAAGACCCTCCCGGAGATTATCAATTGATTGCAGATTTACCATCTGAGCTCAGAGAGTCTGGTGCAGTCGAAATCAGGACAAAACTCGGAACCATCTCTGGGGGTGATGTACTAGATGTGGGTACAGATGATGGCGATTTCATTAGAGTCCTAATGAAAACTCTGAAGGACTACAAATCATTCACTGGAATCGACATCTCAGACGAGGAATTGGAAAAAGCCAGAAACCAATTCAAAGATGCTCCAGTGGAACTCATGGTAATGAATGCTGAATCTATGGTATTCAAGGATAACCAATTCGATACTGTATGCATGTCTTATACAATTCATCACTTAGAGAATATTGATGCTGTGTTGACCGAGATGCATCGTGTGGTAAAGCCTGGTGGTCATTTCATTATTCAAGAGATGTATGCTGATGGAGAACAGACTGCAGCTCAGCTTGTGGACAGGGACGTACACCATTTGGAAGTGAAGGTTGATTCCCTATCAGGCATTCCTCATTTCGAAACACTGACCCGAAAGAGATTGCGAAAATTAGTCGATAGACTTGGTCTAAACGACACAGAAGTGTTCGAGTCCAAATGGGCTGTAAAATGTCTATTCTGTAAGGAATCACAAGCCTGTCAAAATCCAACGAGGTCTGAGAATGTAGATTCTGTTCTCAAGCAAATTGATGATGCATTGAACAGATCTCGGGAGTATTCATCATATACGGATCTGAAAGCTGAAGCTGAATCTTTGAAGAAGAGACTGAAGATTCATGGATCATCTGCAGCATCTGTGATTTACTTCTTCGGGACTAAAGGGAAATAATAGAGTAGGACAGTAATCCTACTCTACATACATTGGTTCAACGTTCCTTCACTTTTCGCCACACTATTAGAATTACAAGTCCTACAAGAGCTACTGACCCAGATAGAGCCGCAAATAATGCTAAATCAAAAACTCCTGTTGTCTGTGCATTTCCAATTTGAAGTATCTCTAGACCATCTTCTCCATCTGCAACATAGATTAGCTCATCGACTATTGCTATACCTGATGCACTCCCGCCATCATAATAATTTCCAACTTCAGTGACGTTGGACAAATCATTGATATCCAGAATTTCCAATCCCTCTTCTCTGTCAGCAATAAATGCATAATCATTATAGAATTCTAAATCAACCGAATGTCCTCCATCATTGTGACTATAGATCTCTGTAAGTGAAAGAGGATTGCTAATATTGAAGACCTTCACACCACCATATGAACACATCATATACGCAATATCTCCAACGAAATCGATGGAAAAAACTTCACCATCTATAGGAAACTCCGCGAGCTCTTGGATATTTGAGAGATCCGAGATATTTAGAACTATTAACGACTTCTGTGTCGCAGAAATGAAATCTGATACATATGCCAAATCATTGTTTATTTCAACATTGAAGATGTAGCTGATCCCCGTATTGTATTGATATATCTCCGTAGGATCAGTAGGATCTGAAATATTCACTATTTCAAGTCCATCCTCAAAGTCTGCTATGAAGGCAAGGTCTTCGTAAATATCGAATGTACCGACTTCTCCGCCATCGTGACATAATCCTACCTGAGTCGGGTTGATAGAATCTGAGATGTTGATAACTTTGAATCCTTCAGTATAATCTGCTATGTAAGCTAAATCTTCATCGACATACAATTCATGAATATGATCAATTCCTTCATCGAATCTACTCAATTCTGTTGGATTTTCTGGGTCAGAAACATCAATTATGCACAGACCACTATCGGAGTCTGCAACGATAGCAACACCATCTTTCACATGTATGCTTGCAGCGAATCCACTTGTATTCAACTGTCCAATCTCTGTTATTACGAGAGTCTGTGTTTCTTGAGCACTTGCTATATTTCCTGCATTGATGTTCACAAGAATCGAGATTACAAGGATGCTAATTGTTAAAATTCCTGTTTTTCTCATGCTGTTCACATTCCAATACGGTACCTCCTTCATAGAGTCGAATGCTTATTCATGAACATCAAACGACCCGTAATCTCCCCGAAAACTGGAAAATTTCTAATTCATTAACGTTATTTACTGAGCAATAATTCAGCAAGAAAATGACTACTGACACTTTGGAAAGAATGAATCAGGAAATTGATGAGAACAGGTTCGGATATGTCGAGTGACAGAAAATTTCCAATCTTTTCCTACTGTCCACCTAGCAACCTCAAATCTAATACTCTAAATCACAATAACACATGTTGCTTGTATACTGTTTGTCAAATAGCTGATTCAGTTTCCCAAGTTTTGATTATTGCCTCCAGTGGAGTTCCAAGTATCTGAATTCTGTTATAATCTGATTCTCCTATTTCTCTTTCAGCAGCATGTTTGAGGTAAGGTATGTTAAACGGATTCAGTCCACCAATTCTTGCTGCGATACAATCAAGAGCGAGTGGGTCTTGACTAGCAAGGATTGTGTTGAGATCGAATGGGTCCTGGCCCATTGTATTTGTCATATCTACATCATTGCTCACAATTATTGCATCAATAACATTGAGCGTTGGCTTGATGACGCTATGAATGTCTGCTAAACCTTGTGCAAAATTCTCGTGGATTCGCTTTTTTTCCCCGCTGGGTGTCCACCATTGGCGATAAGAAGAATGGTAGTACTTCCCTCTAGCTGTCAAGAATTCTTGGGAAAGTTCCAGACAAAACCCTTGAGACCGAGTATCTGAGTATTCCCCCTTTCCGGGGAGAGCTCCCATAAGATTCTTGACCGCCAAGCTGGCCCAATCACTTTTTCCTGGAATATGTCTATACAGTTTGAGCTTTGGTACATTAATTAAGACGTCGCAATCAAGAATGACTTTCGGAACATGTAACTCTTTAACCGCCTGACCTGATGGGACTGGCACATTTGTGGTTGGACTTTCATTCAGGTCAACTAATTTCACATCATATTTCACAGCCAATTCTGTATATCCACTTATTCTATAGGCAAGTTCTGTGTTGATACCACCAGAACCCTCAGCTATGATTATGTCAGAAGTACACCTTTTTTGACAAAGTTCTATGATTGATTGGACAATCGGTAAGTCTGTTGTAAAACCTGTGAATGGAGGTAAACCAAAGACCAAGTTTGGCTTTATCACAATATTACTATCTGGCTTCATAAGACTTTCAATCTCACCAAGTAGTCTAATTGACTCTTCAACTGCGGTTCTGATACTATCATTTTGTGCAATAGACACAATTGCCATAGTCCCTTCACCAACATTTGTAATCCCGATAAATCGACCTGCTCTCTTGTTATTGTATTTCTATCAATTGATGTTGATTAGGTATGATCAACGAAATAAAAAGGGAGAGCCTCTTGGATTTACCAAGAGCTTCCCGATATCTCATTTCCTAGCGTCAGTTAATTCGGAAGTCGCCGGGGGCAAAGTGAGGAGCGGGGATATCTTCGTACCATTCAATCAATCCACTCATGTAGACATTACGGCCTGCCCACATAGTGAATGGATCTCCTGCATATTCGACGCTCCCAGTCATGTGATATTTGGTGTTTGCCATATTAGTCAAACCTTCATCATATCCCCAAAGAACTAATTCTTCGGGATTGTTTGCCGGAAGCCAATATGCCCAATCTTCGGAATCACCATTTGGTATAACCGGAAAGTTCGCCCCGTCCATATCATAGATTGCCCATATTTCACCAAAGAAGAATGCCATTCCTTTCGCTGGGTTATCAAATGGCTTTCCTGTCCAAAAAGCGAAGAATAACATTCCATACGTTTCTCCGTCTATCTTAATTGTCCCCACCCAATCAGGTATTCCAGTTTGGTATTCAGGCCATCCGAGATTAAACTCTAATTTCATACTGCCTTTCAGCGGCTTTACTGCTTGCACAGGTGAAACGGAAACCAATGCAATGGTGAATGTTAATACCAGTGCTACTACGCATAATCGTTTCGTCAAGCTCATTCTATACAGCCTTTTCACCTCCTCTCAAGTTCATATAATGAACCATCTCGGTGACTGATGATTCTCAGTCCACAATGTACAATTTCACTTGTCGCAAATAGTACATTGCAGTCTAAAGCATCACTCACTGGAATATCAAGGAGCGGGCGGTAGTGACAGCCAGAAATTACTAAAAGTATGGTTTACTAGCATAATTTCACCTTAGTTTCTACTGAATATTTACCAAAAAGCCAGTTTTATTAACAAACTGTTGTATTGAATTGCACTAGACGTTGGGAACGTGGTAGCCCACAGGATTTCCAAACCTATCTGATAACCAAGAATCGTTTCCCAGGTCAGCAGAAGCGTGGTGAGTAGATTGGATCCCCTAGACTGGGCTTTGATATGTGAACTGTGCGGCAATGCAAGGATGCCGTATAAAACACTCGCAAAGAAATTCGATATTTCAACTAATACAGTCAAGAACCGTATCATCAGACTTCGTAAGCAAGGAGTGATTAAGAAATTTGGCGTTTGTGTAAGCTTTGAAACGCTTGGCGCTGAAAGCGTAGCTGGTTTTGTTATTACTGATGGATCCGAGAATGTGATAGAGCTAATGGAACAAATCGCCGACCAGCCTATGATTTGTGAAATCTATCGTACTAGTGATCGCCGTTATGAGTATCATGCAATGGTGTTGGGAGCAGGTGAAACTCTTGGACTCAAACGGCTCTTAAGTAATCTTGATGGTGTAATTGATGTGGAAATGAGACCCATTGTCCTTCAATTTCCTAACAAACCGCCTACTTATCCTGGTAATACACGAGGGAAGAGAGTCACATTCACCCGCGATCAATTACGTGTTCTGAAAGCGCTGACAATAGACTCTCGACTGCCTGTTTCCAAGATTACTCAAGAAACAGGATTCACTCCCAGACGAGTACGGAAAATCCTCCGGAATCTGCAAGAAGGTGGTGGTGTCCATACCTATGCCATTTACAATGCATATGCGTTGGGAGATATGGAATACCGAATGAGAATCAGCTATGACGATGCAAAAACGACAGGTCAGAGCATCATAATGGAGCTGTACGACAAGTATCCAGAACTATTCTGGTGGGGAAGCATCACCACCAATGAACCAATCGTTGATGTGGGTCTGATCATTGATCGTCCCGGTAAAGGTCCGCCAATTGCTGCTGAGATTAAAGCAGCTGCTTATACCAAGTCTGTAGAGGACTTTGTATCCTATCCTAGGGTTGTTGCTAGTGTCAACAGGCTCAATGCTCATCTATGGGATTTGATTCATGAGGCTGAGCTTTGATCTTCACTAATCGATATTATTCTCTCCATACTCCTTGAATGTTGAATTGGGGCTATTCGTTCGAATGGCCGATGATTGAATCGTCGTTTCCGCCAGATATATTGTCCTGCAAAGACAGAATATAGAAGAATCACAGCTCCAAATCCTGCCAGTATAAACAGCACTAGAGTATCAGATCCGGAAGCACTGGGCGGGTCAATATGATACTGTATCAAGCTACGTGCTCTTACAGGATTCCCTTCTCCAGAGGAAGCCTCACCTACAACAAGATAGATGCCCTTTTGCCAAATGCCTTCAGCTACATAGTAGGCTATCGTTTCCGGTGACCGATAGAGGTAGACTCCAGGTTCAATCTCTGACATGATCACTGTCCAGAAGAGGTTTCCATCCGGGTCATAGATTCTAAGCTCGATGTACGCCCCTGAGATAGGCTCGCCAGTTTCATCGAATGTGAGCAATGCTCCTATCTGTATTGGAACCTCCTCAGTGTCTGGGTAGTCGAAGTTCCCATTGAGTTCAAGCGACCATTGCACACTCAGCGAATCTACAACTGTTATGGTGAATATTGCCGTTAGAATACCGACATAGATACCATAGGGTGCAAGCCACTCATCAACAAAAACCGAGTAGATGTTCTCCACACCCACCTCAACTCTATACGTTCCAACAGGTAATTGCATTAGGTCAGTGATTCTTCCCTCATGATTGATAGCAAAGTGTTCCGTGTCATTAATCCACCAAGACTCAACCGGTGGATCGTGTGAACCAGCTTCAAGGTCAAGGTCAAGGTTGAGCAATGCGAGGCGTTGACCAAACTCAAGAGTAAAATCATTGAGAGGCGCCAACCATCTTGATTTTGAGTAGTAAACAAGCGGATGTGGGTCCACACTGCCTGCCTCTCCAGGAATGTTGTATGGGGTATCCCCTATACCATCACCGTCATTGTCAGGTCCCACATATTCAGAATAGTAGTTGTAATAGAAATCGTTCAGAGTTCCAACTACATTTTCTTGAACATCATGTTCGGAACTCTCAGCAAAAGTATTCCACCAAACCACTATGTAATCTGATGAGGTGATGAATAGACCGAATTTATTTCCAATGCAAATATCATAATAGACTCTGTTATCATCCGAGTATCTGATCGAGATGCCAGCGTCTGCATTGCCATTGCAGGTGTTTTCCTGTACTCTGTTACCATTTGAATTTTCGAGTTTGATGCCACGGACGTTGTCATCACAGGTATTTCCATCCAGAATATTGCTATCTGCTCTATCAAGGCGGATACCGTTATCCTCGTTGTAAGTGCAGGTATTTCCTTCAAGCGTGTTGCCAGTTGAGTAGTAGAGGACAACGCCGTCTTCCCAATTGTGCAGGCAGGTGTTTCCATCCAGCGTGTTGATATGTGAATAATTAATCACAATCCCATGGTTTTCGTTGACATTACAGGTGTTTCCAGAAAGCGTGTTATGATGTGAGTCCCAGAGGTAGATACCATAGTCGTTGACATTACAGGTGTTTCCAGAAAGTGTGTTCCAGTCTGAGTAACAGAGGTAGATGCCAAACTTGTTGTTATTGCAGGTGTTTCCAGAAAGCGTGTTGCCATGCGATTCATCGAGGTATATTGCATGAAGAAAGCTACTGCAGCTGTTGCCGTCCAGAGTGTTTTCATTTGATAATAAAAGAAGTATGGCATTAGGGTATCCATCGCAGGTGTTCCCTGACAGCATGTTACCATCCGACTCTTCGAGGTAGATACCATAATCTGAGTTGCCAGTGCAGATGTTTCCAGAAAGCGTGTTTCCATCCGACTCTTCGAGGTAGATACCATAATCTGAGTTGCCAGTGCAGATGTTTCCAGAAAGCGTGTTTCCATCTGATCTATAGAAGATGTAGATGCCGTCTTCGTCATTATCACTGCAGGTGTTGCCGTCCAGCGTGTTTCCATGCGAAAGATGTGGGCGAATACCATAGGTATTGTCACTGCAGGTGTTGCCAGAGAGTGTGTTGTCATTTGAAGAAACGAGGTCGATACCTATCATATTATTAGCATTACAGGTGTTTCCATCCAGCGTGTTTCCATGCGATTGATGTAGGCAAATACCATTGATATTGTCACTGCAGGTGTTGCCAGAGAGTATGTTTTCATCCGAGTATGAGAGGATGATGCCTTCCCCATCCTCTTCAACAAGGTTAACATTTTCGTTGCAGGTGTTACCAGAGAGTGTGTTCTCATTTGAAGAATAGAGGCGGATGCCTCTCATAATATTGGCATCACAGGTGTTTCCATCCAGTGTGTTGCTTTCTGAGTAAAAGAGGTAGATACCATTTTCATTGTAACTACAGGTGTTCCCGATTAGCGAGTTGCCATTCGATTCTTCGAGGTAGATGCCATAGTCGTTGTCAGTGCAGGTGTTCCCGATTAGCGTATTGTCATCGGAGTCACTGACAAAGATGCCGTTCGCATTGGCTTTACAAAGATTCTCCAGAATCTGGTTCCCGGTACTCTCCCCTCTAACGGCAATACCACATAGAGCATTCTCACTGCAGTTGTTATCCGTCAGAACATTATCAATGCCTAGCCAAAGGTTGATTCCCGCTTGAGGATTAATGAAGCAATGATTATGAATGATCCTGTTGTCAAAAGCTCCAATCCCAACACCAATACCACTCCACCCGTTGTCAAAGCATTCGTTGTCCTTCACTATATTTAGCGTGCTTGAATAGAGTACAGCTATACCTTCCAAGAAGTTGTCACTGCAGGTGTTTCCGTCCAACATGTTGATATTCGATTCTTCGAGGCAGATGCCATAGTCGTTGTCAGTGCAGGTGTTCCCGATTAGCGTATTGTCATCGGAGTCACTGACAAAGACGCCGTTCGCATTGGCTCTACAAAGATTCTCCTGAATCTGGTTCCCGGTACTCTCCCCTCTAATGGCAATACCCCATAGATTATTCCCGCTGCAGTCGTTATCCGTCAGAACATTGTCAATGCCTAGCCAAAGGTTGATTCCCGCTTGAGGATTATTGAAGCAGAAATTATGTCTAATCATGTTGTTATATGCTCCAATCCCAACACCGATACCACTCCATCCGTTGTCATAGCAACGATTGTTCCTCACCATGTTCTGTCTGCTCTCGTAAAGCACACCTATTCCTTCCCAATTGTTACCTGAACAAGTATTATTTGCCACAACAATCGAATAAGCATCGTCAATTCGAATCCCATAGCAGTTGCCTATGCATGTATTGTTTGACACCCAGGTGCTATTGACAAATCTACCATAGTTCACGTTGTAGAGGTGAATGCCTGCACGCCAGTCAGGAGTCGCTCCTTGAAGAGTGCAGAAACGTATCCGGAAGAAGATTTTGTCTATATTGTGAATCTCGATGCAGCTCCTGTCATCACCTCCCACATCGATGTCTAGACCTTCAATGAGGTAAGGGTCTTCCATTGTGCCTTCACCGAGCCAGTCCTCCCTCTTGGCTTGTCTGTCGAAATCATCATCGCCTTGAATGAATATAGGGTCATGTGGCACCCCGAGTGGCGTGTCCTGAAGCGGAATTGGAAGGAGCATATCAACTGCTCGCTGACTCATCCCATTCAGACTCGGCATAGGTGGCTGATAATCATATTCTGGCATAGTGACTGCGGGGCGTTGAATCTCAACATCTGGTGCGTTGATTATTGGATCCTGATGCCAATTTTCCAGCCTAGGTCGTGCAGAAATCAAGGTGAATTCGGATTGGATTTCATCAAGTTCTATAGGTTGAAACTGTTGTAATTTTGCGGAACTTGCCTGTATCTCTACATTGTCTAGTGTAGCTCCTAGCATTGCATCTCCTGTGTCATCTGGCCAATATGCTGGTTGTGAGAATTCGTCTATTAATGGATAAGCTGCGACATGGAGGTCGTAGCTTCCCATCGGGGCTAGAAACAGACCCAATCCTGTCAAAGATAGAATCACACATAGAGAGCAAGCAAGTACTCGCAGTTTATTTTTTCTCATTACTGTTTCACTCATGTATTCTCTCTCCTCTCGTATTCTGTTATGGCTGTGCGATTGATTGTAGGATTAACTCAGCAACCAGATTTGCCAAATTGATGAGGTACTGAGCTTCGTAGTCTGTCAAGATCCCTGTATTTTCAAATGCATTGACTTGGCAAATGAAGGAGGTTATTATTTGGAGAGCAGCAATGTACCTCTCTTGACTTAATTTGGCCAAAGCCGCTTCAAGCTTGACGATAAGGGACAGGCCAGTACCATCGCCGAGCACTCCACAATCGATGAGCTTCTGTACTTCCCCTATGAGATTTTCAATCAAATCACCTATATTCAACGGGGCAACAAAGGGATAGTAGTCAAAGCCTTCGCTTGGCCAAGGTATCTCGGTGTCTCCTATCAGGTCACCAGCGATAGCATGTTTCTCAGTTCCACTCCCATCGTCGACAC
>JBHLRQ010000016.1:0-34771 GCA_048882385.1 Candidatus Thorarchaeota archaeon
AGAATTGATGACAAGATCCACATGCAAGTTGCTGCAGCTATAATCTCCAGTAAGACAAAGGACAAGGATGAGTATGCCAATGTCATGGAGGGAATTACAGATCTTGTGAAAGATCTTGCGGTCAAAATCACAGATATGGAAACTGAGGTCAGCGTCAACACTGCCGATAGTCCTGAAGATGGTCTATTCTATCTGACAGTAACTGGTACATCTGCTGAACATGGAGATGATGGTCAGGTTGGTAGAGGCAATCGTGCAAACGGATTGATAACTCCATATAGACCAATGACCCTTGAGGCTGCAGCTGGCAAAAATCCAGTATCACATGTAGGTAAGACTTACAATGTAGCAGCAAGAGAGATCACAGAGAGGGTCTACAAGGAACATCCAGACCTCTCACAAGTCTATTGTTATCTTGTCAGTCAGATTGGTGCACCTATCACTGAGCCAAAGGCAATCAATGTAGAGCTCTATGGGGATTGTGATATTGAAGTTGTGAAGAAATCGGCTGAATCAATTACAGAGGAAGTCATTGCCAAACTACCTAGAGTCTGGGAAGGATTTGTCAAGAGACAATATCAACTCTGGTAATCAATTTATTCAAAAAATAAGCGAGTAGGGCAGTAACATCTGCCCTACAATGTTTTGACTTATTCTTTACTTAGTCCAAGAGACTTCATGAATGCATCAGTGTTCATTTCTCTACCAAGGAAACTCTTAACCATCTCATCAGGATCAAGACTTCCTCCAGGAGCAAGAATCTTCTGACGGTACTCAACACCAGTCTTGGTGTCCATGAAACCGTTCTCTTCGAACTTGGTGAAGACATCCTCAGCGTAAGCCTGTGACCATAGGTAGCTGTAGTAGCCAGCAACATATCCGGGATTCATCAAATGACCAAAACCAGCATCCATCCTTGTTCCTTCAGGCATCTGAATTCTTGTAATTTCTGCTAACATTTCATCAAACACCTTGGTAGTGTCTTCAGCACCTTCAGTATGATAGAGCATATCGACCAGTGAGAAACAAACTTGTCTAAGGTAGAAGGAGCCTGCATCAACAAGCTTGGCAGCAATCAGTTTCTTGATCAACTCAGAAGGCAATTTCTTGGATGGATTCTCAAAATGTCCAGAGATGTCTGTAAGAACCTCCTCCTTCCAAGCCCAGTTCTGAAACATCATCGAAGGAGTTTCAATAAAGTCAGGAAGTACTCCATCAAGACTGAAACTAGCATATTTAGATTGGTTACTGATGACATGCATAAGATGGCCAAACTCATGAAAGAATGTTTCAACCTCTGAGTGATTAAACAAAGATGGTTGACTCTCAGAAGGTTTCTGATAGTTTGAAACCATCGCACATATCGGGAGTAGCTCTTCACCATCTTTGACACGGCGATTCATGAAATCAAAGACTGCGTAATGCTTGAACTTTCCTTCCCTTGGAAAGAGGTCCAAGTAGAATATGCCCAAGGTCTTTCCATTAGTATTGTCAATTACTTTGAATTCTCTTACATCCTCATGCCAACTATTTGGTGTCTTTGATTCTTCAAAGTCAAGATTGAGAACTTTTTGATAGACCCTGAGAACACCATCAATCACTGTGTCAGCTGGGAAGTATTTCTTGACCTCATTCTGATCAACAGCATACTTCTCTCTCATTAGCATCTCGTGATAATAGAATAAATCCCAGATTTCGATCTTGGTATTTTCTAAAGGTAGATTCTGTTCCTTTGATTTGAGTTCCCTGAGAATGACCATTTCTTGCTCCATAAGAGGAGTGAGTTTTTTCTTGAGATCATTCATGAAATCGATAACTCGTTGTGGAGTCTTGGCCATCTTTCTCTGAATTGCATACTCTGCATAGTTCAAATTACCAACAAGCTTGGCAAGTCGGTCTCTAAGAGCAATCGCATCAGAAAGCTTCTCGCTATTCTCTTTTCCACCACGATGATAGAATGGGATTAAGACTTTCTTACGTGTTTCAGGATTGGTAGCGTATTCTCTGATTGGAACAACAACCGGATAGTCAAGGGTAAGAAGATAGTTGTCACCATCCTTCTCTAGATTCTCGTATACAAATGGAGGAACTCCATCAAGTTCTTCAACCTTGCATGGCACTGTTGTTGTAATCTCATTGAGAACCCTACCAAATTCAGATTCAAGAACTGAGATATTGTTAGCTATCTCAAGGAACTCTTTCCTCTTCTCGTCTTCAAGAGCTGCTCCTCTGTGTCTGAATTCTTTGAGTGTCTTATCAAGAAGCGTTTTCTCTTCTGGTTCGAATGTATCTATTAGAGGTTCAAGGCGAGCTAATACATCATAGAGGTCCTTTCTTCCCCAAATCTCGTTGTCAAATTTATGAGCATCTTTTTCTACCTCATCAGCAATATCCCTCTGTCCTTTGTCTGGTGAGATGTACTTCAAAAAGATGAATGGACTGAGAACCTCGCCTGTAGCACCTGTTACTTCCTCAAAAGCCCGAAGGGTCTCTAGACTCTCATCACCAGGAGCTGTTTTGGCAATCTCGTTAAGCTTCCTCTTTGCCTCTTCAATTGCTTCATCCGCCTTGGACTTCATCATTGCAGGTTCAATCTTCCAGTCCGGTTTGCGGATTGTACCCTTCTTTGTCATAGCTTTCGTAGCAGCAATACTGCATATTTAAGCCCAGCCATGTACGCTGGTAGCTGTTTGAATGAGGATGAGCATGTTGTGACATGTTTTTTAAGGACTCAAGTATAGTCCCAAGCAGGTCAACTCCATATATCACAGGGGTTGCAAACACTCAGGAGAATTATCAGCATGGGCAAAATAACCGACCCCATTGCCAAGCGAATTAGAAAGAAGGCTGCCAGGGATATCAAGGGAGGCTTCTTTGGCAAAATTACTCACTACATACCCGGCTGGCACGGGTATCAAGAGAAGGAAGAAAGACGCGCCGCAGATAAGGTCCTTCGAGAGTTCATGGCTGATCAGCTTCGCCTGGTCAAGCAGGACTTGGAGAAGCTCCAGATGATGGCCGTCGATTATAACTTGACCAAGACCTGGGAAACATTCGACAGGATGCTTGCGCTCACAGACAAGATTGAATCAGCCATCAGATACGCCGATTATGGCTACGCTGCTTGGGGTTCAAAAGAGAAGATCAATGAAAGAGAGCTCGATCAGGTATACGAATTCGATGCAACTCTCATTGACGACATTGGTGATATCAACGACGTCGCAGAAGAGTTCCTGGACAACATGAATCAAGGCAAGTTTGACGATGCCTGGAACTTCACTTACCGAATGTGGACCATCATGCAGCGTCTCGAAGAGAAATGGAATCAGCGAGAAGGCTACATGAAAGGATATCAAGACTAATCCATTTTCATCATTCCGGAGCACACGCTCCGGAATTCTAATTCTTTTTGTATACTATATGACAAGAACTAACTACGTATACGAGTAGTAAGGAATATGCAGAGTGGTTACCTGGTTATCACTTTTGGATTCCAATTCTTCCTTCTAGTTGGATATCTGTTCTACTTCCTATTTCGAAAGTGGGTGGTAGTTGATGATCAGATAGTGCTCTTGTCTTGGGTGGCTGGTTTTTTAGGGCTTCTTACAATTGGGCTCTTATTGATAGTTGCAATTATACTTCCAAGGATGGTGATTGCAGAGGCAATTTTCGCATCAGCAATTGTTGCTCTAGATTTGATTGGACTCTATCTCCTTGTTAAAGAAACGTGGAATAGAAAGATGACAATCGAGCATGGCTTTCTAGACGAAGAAACTTGATGCGAAATCAACGAGAGAATTCAGTAGGTGCTATAGAAAGGAGCATTCTCACTATGGAGTGGGTGTAATGAATCAATCTCATTTGTCAAAAAGTCTTGATTTGAAATCGTCCCAGGTCATCCCATCGTATTCTTCAAACCAAGAGGGAAACTTGGCAATAGTTTCATCTGCATTTAGGACTGTGATTTCGTGATATGGAGGTCCAGAAACTTCTAGCTCTACATACTTCGCAACATCTATTGTATTTTCATTGCTGAGAAATTGTTCGATCAAGAGTATCATTCGTTCTTCAGTCATGAATTCTAATGGATCATCAAACTTTTCCAACAAATCCCACAGCTCTTCGAGTAACAAAAAAGTGACCTTCTTTTTGTAAAAGAAATCTGAAACAGTATTAAGAGTGATTTCCATTGAACCTCTATCTGGAATGAGAGTCCAGCTGTCAATAATGTCAAAGAGGGATCGCTTCATGAAATAGCATGGAGAATTAAGATTGAAAAACTAATCCCTATGAGATTTTGATTTGCATCACATCTCAGTGATTTCGTATGACAATATACCGAGATCTCGAAGTGCTCGTTGGACCAGTCTCATACTGAGATATTTGTCGCAGTTATTACAAGAGAAAGTATCTGGTCCCTGCCATTTTATGTGCTGATTGAAGTCTATGGTACTTTTGCAGGACGGACATTCAATTTGATTACTAAGTGGAGAAGAGAGAAACTTCCTAGTAAAGGATTCGAAACTTGGTAAGGTCTTGCTTGGAGAATTCAAGGGAACGGTATCAGCAACTGCTTTCTCTTCCATCTCAATTCACAATTCCAGATCATTGCTGATTTTCCTATAAGACCGAGCAATACATTGAACGCAATGCTACATCAAAGCATCTTCACTGTTGCTTGAAAAGAAACTACATTATTATTCGTTATATGAAATCAATAATTCCATTCCATATCCATTTGAGGAACTTATGATGGCAGATAAATCGAAAGTAATCGCTTTGCTAATTGTCGCGCTCGTGACAGGTTTTGGAACATACTTTGGTTTGGCGTCACTCTTGACACCACCTAGCTCATTCGGGAATACAACAGTGACAACAACTACTCCTCTAGCTACTCCGCCCATTGATGATACAGTGGAACTTAGTCCAGATATTTTCACATATAATGGAATTGAATTGATGTGGATAGTCATTGGTGGATTTAAGCTAAAATTCAATGATACAGTAGTCTATATTGATCCGTCTAATATCGAAGACAAAGAAGACCCTGTTCTGGAAACTGCAGATTATATAGTAATCACACACGACCATTCTCCACATTTTTCCATTTCCGACATATTAGCATTATCAGATAATGAAACCCTAACAATTTCTTCACGCATACCAGCTGGATTTCTCAGGCCGGACTATACTGTATATCCAGGTGACTCATTGGATTTTCCAGATGTGAAATTCGAATTTGTCGCGTCATACAACGTTGACAAGTTCCGACCAGGGACAACAACTCTCTTTCACCCACCAGGATCGGACAATATTGGAATAATCACTGAATTCAATGGAACCAGAATCTATCATGCTGGGGATACTGACAGAATTCCAGAGATGCAATCAATAGACACAGATATTGCACTCCTTCCCGTGAGCGGTTATGCATGGATGGAACCAGAAGAGGCCGCTGATGCGGTTAAGGATCTCAAGATCTTTTCTGATTTAGCTTATGCGATACCGATTCACTGGGGATACAATCAAGGAACGAGATGGCATGCAGAACGTTTTGTTGAACTAGCCAACTGTACTACAATAATACTAGAGAAACTGTTTGAGAGGTATGGATAATTAAAATAAAGAAAGAGGGATGGGAGAAACACTCCCTATCCCTTATTCTGCTTGACTATTGCTCGAACTTGCCAGCTATCTTGCCCATACCATAAATGAATAGTATGATTAGCAGGATTCCTCCAAGGTTCGAATTCCCTAGTAGATAGAGACCGGCGAAGAAATCAATGGATCCGGATGCAAATGGAAGTGTTGCACCCCATGGATTTGCAGGTCCTATGAGTCCTACAATGTAACCAGTTCCATTGAATACTATGCCCAGAAGGAATACAAGCACCATTAGCATGTAGAAGATCTTTGCAAGGTCTCCAAAATATCCTCCAATCGTATCACCAGTATACATCTTGAAGATGTTGAAGAGACCATACAACATGAGAGTCACTGCAAAAGCAATCATTATACCCCCACCCATGTAAATGAACTGAGGCATAATGTGGTTGGCACTCGTGTCTCCAATCATATCATCAATACCGAAGTTAGCATAGAACGCAACAGCTAACATTAGGAAGAGGCCCTTTAGGAAATGAAACAGGTTTCTCACAAGATCCCAATTTCCAACTCTATTCTTCAGGAATGGGCTAATGAAAAACAGAAGGCCTACAATGAGAACTAGAGCTGCCGCAACTGCTTGTGCAGCATCCAGAACCATCCAAATTACCGAGTTAATGATTAAAGATAGACCTAGACAAATCCATGCCATGTTTTCCTTCCCAATTGCATAATACATCGGGAACAGTAGTCCTATAACGAGAGTAAAGTAATACACCCAAGTCAGTGCTGCATCAGCGAGCACTGCATTTGTCATATATGTCCATGGAAGATAGATCAAATAAAACAAAGCAAGCGCAATTGCTGATAAGTACTGAACAAGTGTCTTTATATCATACTCACTCAATTTCATACACTCCTTGGCCCGTAGGCCCACGCAGTATTTCAGATAGTAACATGCGAGTATAAATCGCTGTTGTTTTTGAAAAAAAGTCATCGACAAAAGCCGAATTTAAGGCGCGAAATGGAAACAATATTTCATCGGAAAAAACGTTCAATATTTAGAACCAGTTGTTCAAAGATTAGATTATTGTCTTAGTGTATGCTATAATTTTGGACGTTGAAGAATATCATTCTTCATGTGTAGAGAGGAGAACAAATGGAGGTTTATGCAACCTCTCCAATAGGACTGAGGGGAGTGGATTGTATGAATGAACGAAACACTGTACCGGTAGTAGCAGTATTGATAGTAATCATACTCTTTGGAGCCTCTGTACTTAATCTACAGATAACACCAAAAACACTCGCAGGACAGACAAAGGTCCTCTCCGATGGTGGAAAGATCGATCCGTATGAAGTTTCGATTCGTGGGAGTATAGTTGACAATTATGCAAACCTGACCTATACAATGCTTTACGATAACTACGCTTCTTCGACTGCCAATGAAGTAGATTGGTTCTTAGGCTTGCAAGATGGTCTCAGGTTAAGCAATATTTCAGTTGTGCTAGAATCAATTGTTTATTGGGGAAGGGTGTTTCCAGAACAGCAAGCTGTCCAAATCTATGACGATAGTGTTGAAGCTAACAAAAGTGCAGTATTAGTTCAACGATACGATAATGGATACTCAGTAAAAATGAATGTGGAGGCAGGTGCTGAAGCCACACTTACAATCTTTATTGAAGGATTGCTTACTCGTAAGAATGGTTTGTATATCCTAGGATTACCTGTAGGTAGAAACGGAATTGTAAATACAGGGTTTTCGTTTGAGCTTGAGATCATCTCTAATTTCCTACCTATTGCTGGATATTCTGTACGTGGACTTTCGAGTCTGACTGTCACCGATCTTCTCGATGGAGTCAGGTTAGAATATTCAACATCATCACTGACAATTGAAGAGATGATTGAAGTTTCATATGCGTTGGACCGGCAACTGGGAGGAGCTCAGCTTCTAACCTATACTAATGGGTCAGAGAATTTCTTTGTGTATCTATTGGCACCTAGCATAATAGAGGATACAGAGAGTGCAAGAAGGCAGTATGTTTTCGTTCTTGATAAGTCAGGCTCTATGGGTGGTACAAAGATAGTACAAGCAAAAACTGCTTTCAACGCAATGGTTGGAGGTCTTCGTTCAATTGATATCTTCAATGTGATTGCTTTCGATACTTCAGTACAAGCATTATGGGCCGAACCCCATTCAGGTTCAGAATCTAATATTGATGAAGCGCAGGATTGGATTCAGTCACTCTCTGCAAATGGAGGTACAAACTTTCACGGTGCTGCATTAGAGGGGCTAGGGACATTTACTGAGGGGGACAATGCAAAAGCTATGTTGATTCTCTCTGATGGGCAACCAACTGCTGGTGATATCCAAGACTCACAAGGAATTTTGGCTGCCATTTCAGAGGCTAATAGTCTCAGCGTTTCAATAGCCACTGTTGCTTTTGGCTCAGACGCTGATGAGAACCTCATGGCTAACATCGCGGCGCAAAACGATGGTTTCTTCGAATTCATTGAACCAGATGAGGAAGCTAGTTCAAACCTTCTTGATTTCTACAAAACCTTCTCAGTACCTGTAGCAGATAACTATGAGGTTGATTTCAGTGGGGCACTTGAAGTCCTTTCTCTCTCACCTTTGGAGGAGTCTGTATTTCTCAATGGCACTGAGATCATTGTAGCAGGAAGATATGTTGAAGGAATGACTGTCACAACATCAATAGACTATGTGACTGGTCCTGTAGTCTATACGGACACGATTGGTGCAGCATCACTTGATAATGAACATGTTGAATTTATTTGGGCTCAACAGAGAATTTCTTGTCTTCTAGATCAAGTTGAAAAATCTGGGGATAGTGACACACTAAGGAGACAAATCGTGGGCATTGGTATGCAATATGGAATAGCGATTGCAGATTATACAGCAATGGTGTTGACAGCTTATGATGATGAGTCATCTGAAGAACCCCCTGATGATGACTCAGGAACTCTTGATGGTGATCCGTATGCTACTCCACCCGCACATACAGCATCACCAGCACCAACTACTGCAACAGCTCCAACTCCAACTCCAGCTCCAGCTCCAGCAGCATTGGACCCCTTACTGATGAGTCCCGTATTCTTCTACGGTTTAATTGGAACAGTATTAGTTGTTCTCCTTCTTTCGAAATTGAGGAGGGGGTAGTACCCACATACACTGAGTCAGAGCGATGACCCTAGTCCGAAGTTATCGCCCTGACTCTTCTTTTTTCATTGACCTTGTCAGGGTTATTCATTCAAAATATACAGATTCGTGAGAATATGAGAAGTGCCAGTTATATAGTGCTTTGTGAATGAACGGATAAGGTGACATGCTTGTACCAAAAAGGTACTGATGATGAAAAGCACTCATTTGATTTAGAAGAGAATATGGGAACTCAATTTGTTTCAGAAGCTAAGAGTATGACGGGTTTGGTATTGAAAGATGCAGGCATGCAAATGGACAGGAATATCCTATTCAAGCAGCAAGAGAGCCTGGAAAGAGCTCTGGAACGAGTTTGGTCCGGTGTTGAGGAAGGTAGAATCGAAGTTGAGTGCCTGCCTGTACTTCGACTTGTTCGAAGTATCTCTTTTCCTGAAATAAGTCGCAAGTTAAGAGCACCTGAAATTGACCATGCGAAGATAATAAGAGAACTTCGACTAATGGTAAATACATTCCAATACGTGATTAAACCCAAAAGTTCTCACTATCTTTGATTATCATTCCAGAACACTGAATACATACCTAGCATCAAAACTCTCTGGTAAAGATGAGAGTAGTTCTACTTGGTACAGGTACTTCATATCCAGACCCGCAACGAGTTCAATCAGGCGTACTTGTTGAATATGACGATAATAGAGTATTATTTGATGTTGGTTCCGGAATACTTCATAGACTAACTCAGCGTGAGATTGATTTGAAGACTCTTGATGCTGTTTTTCTTAGCCATTTTCATATTGATCATTGCTCTGATTTCCTGACTCTCATTCAGAGTCTTTGGCTAGCAGGTTATGAAAGAACACTCAAACTATTCGCTCCACCATTCATTCGCGAATGGTCTCGGGGCGTTAATGATGTTGCTTTCACATATTTGCGAGAAAAGATATTGATTGAAACTGCTGTTCTCAAGGAAAATCTTGCTGTGCATCAAGGTGAGATTGTTATTACGAATACATCCACCCTACATGGGAGTATGGATACGCGAGCTTTCAGGATTGAATATGAAGATCAGACTCTTGTGATATCGTCAGACACAGCACCGTGCAAAGAAATAATCGATATTGCAAAAGACTGTGACATATTGATCCATGAATGCAACTGGTTAGATGGGACACATCCTGAAGGGGTTCATACAAGCCCAAGTGAACTCACGCGAGTTGCGGAAAAAACCAATCCAAGGAAACTCGTCCTGACTCATGTTTCACCAGAGGTCGTCGCTAACCAGAAGAAAGTTGTAGATATTGTTAAACGACGAACAGATGCAGAAGTCATTGTTGGAGAGGACCAAATGGTTCTTGAGTTCTGACTCATGGAAAGGAAAAGGAAGTCCTTTGAGGACCATACATCCTTTTGATGTTAGCAACGCCAAACACTCCACCAAGTATGAACATTGGAGACCATGAAGCTAACTCCGTGAACTCAGGCCAAATAACTGGTGGTAACCCGCGACTCAATGCAAGGCCGTTCACGACAAGAACAACGAAAAAGGTCAGAGAATAGGCGAGATTGATTACAGCAGCTTTTCTGGCAAATGAAATTTCATAGGTCTTCACAATGTGAATAGTATCACGTATGAGGATGATAACAAAGAGCATGGTAAAAGCAATCAGTGCGGGATAATGGAACAACCAAAATAGAACATAACCCACCATCACCAGTCCTGTATATATTGCATATGTGGCTAGAGGGTTGAAAGGTCTCTCCTGATGTCGTGGCTTTTCAGTAGGTTCTTGCTCGGAAGTGTCCTCACTCATAAGAACTCACACTTTTGATAATCCTCATTTCATATAACTGAGAGCTTAGGAGCAAATGTCAGATTTATGCATCAAAACATTGCTCAGAATTTGCCATGTGAATGTTTTTAACGCATGACACATCTATCCATCGTAGAGCTCGAATAACGAAACCGAGTCGATGAATCATGGCCGATGCAATAGAATGGTCAAACGCCAGTCCAGAACACATTGTCTGGCGTTATCCGGATAACAGAATTAGGTGGGGCTCACAGCTCATAGTTATGGAGAACCAAGCAGCTATCTTCTATAGAGATGGAAAAGCCTTGGACACATTTCTTGCTGGCCGCCACAAGCTAACAACTAGTAGCATGCCAGGTCTTGTGGGTTGGTTGCAGAAGAAGGTCAAGGGCGATGTCTTTGAAGCCACTTGTATCTTTATTTCACGCTCACAATTTCAAGGCAAGTATGGAGGCAGGGGACAGACAAGTGATCTGGCACCCCTAATGTTCCATGGCAATTTCTGGTTCAGAGTTAAAGAGCCAAAGATTTTCGTGAACGAGGTTGTATCCAACCAGAATGCCTTCAGTACGAAGAAGGTCAATGACTTCCTGCGTTCATTCATGAACGAAAGAATCATTGACGAGTTCGCGCATTACGATCTCCAAGCTGTATTCACGCAGCTTGATGAAACCTCCCTCAAGGTGAAGACCAAAGTTCGAATGAACTTCGAGAGAATTGGTCTAGAACTTGTGGATCTTAAGTTTGAAGGTCTTGATACAACTGAGAAGTATCGTGAGCGTCTCTTCTTCATGAAGACAGGAGGAGTAAGTGGACAACAACTGATGGGTGCTGAAACCATGAAGGATGCAGCTGAGTCTCTCGGCAAGAGTCCTGGTGCTGGTTTCGGTGCGGGAATGGGCTTCATGGGAGCAATGGGTCAGCAGATGCAGGGCGGGCAAGGAGGACCAGCAGGAACTCCAGCAGGTGCTAAGTTCTGCGCAAACTGCGGCACAGCTCTTAATGGTGCCAAGTTCTGTCCGAATTGCGGATCTAAAGTAGGATAATTACATAACGGGTGGACGGAGTATTCCGTCCACGCGAGTCTCTTTTTCATGGTATAGTGTAATAGAAGGACTCACTTCTACCCTAGTGCCGTTCTTGTTATATGGAGCTATTCTTCTTGAAATGGTAAGTAATCATATGAAGCAAGAGTTGCATCAAGATGCGCCAAGACTTTAGCTATCAAACGGTAGATGAAGAAACCGTGGAGTCGGCTAGGTCTATTAAGAAGAGTACAGGATCATATTATACTCCAGACCATCTTGCCAACCTTATATCTAGAGATACAATCTTCGCATGGCTATCAGACCAAGTAGGAAAAGAGATTCAGAATTTTGAGGACATAACAAATCTTTCTTCGGAGGTGAAAAGGCATCTTCTCAAGAAGACCAGAAAAATCACGATCCTTGATCCTGCAGTAGGAGAAGGAGTATTCCTCCTAGCAGTAGGGGACCTTCTTGTTGATATTCTCTCTGCTCTTGGAGATAAAACAAGTGACGAGAAACGCAGGTTCAATGTTGCTACAGAATCTTTGTTTGGAGTTGACCTTGCAAGTCATGCAATTGAAACAACTATCAATCGAATCGGAACTTGGGCGGAATCTTTTGATTTCCCAAACATAAGGCAGGGCAATAGTCTTGTTGCATTTATTGATTCCTCTGAAAATGGACTCGAATTGGAAAAAGCACTGCATGAGAATTCAAAGCCATTTCTCTGGAAGAAGGAATTCCCTGAAATGTTCACCGGATTGAACAAAGGATTTGACATCATAGTTGGAAATCCTCCCTATGGGAATATTCTGGGTCAGATTGAGAGAATTCACATTTCGAAGTTCTATCCATTTAACGTTGGAGGAAATAGGACAGGTACATGGAATAGTGCGGCGCATTTTATTGTGAGAGCCATATCTTTATTGAATGAAACCGGACATCTTGGTTTCCTTGTTCCTAACAGTATTTTGAGAGTAAAGCAATTCACAAAGACTCGGGATTTTCTCCTCAACAAGACCAGACTATGGAAAATTGTAGATGAAGGAAGCCCATTTGACGGGGTCACTTTGGAGATGGTCAGCCTCTACTGCAAGAAAACAAAAGAGGAAATAGAAAATGTAGTTGTCGAATCAAGGAGAACCGGTCTTGAGCAATCAAATATTATTGACATTTCAGTTCTCAAAAATTCCAATGTTCTTTCAATTTACCATGACCATATATTCAGCACTATTCTTTCTAGGGGAGAAAGATATCGTCTTATAGCAGGACGAGGCCGAGATATTCCAAAAAAACATACAAGAAAGAAAATTCAAGGTGAATTCAAAACGCCTTACATAACAAGTGGCAGAAGTGTTCGAAGATATCATCTTAATGAGGATCATATCTCCTACGCAGATGATTGGTTTCTTCAAGATTTGGCTTTGAGAGCATCTTTTGAAAATGAATTTCTTGTTGCCACTAAGAACTACAGATACCCTCGATGTGTTCTCAAACCTAAAGGAGTAGTTCACGGGGGAGGAATTGTTAAGATCAGTCCACAATATACTAACGCAGACCTTAGGGTCTTGGGATTAATCCTAAACTCAAGTTTAGTACGTCATGTCTGTATTAGATACCTCACTAATTACTCGCAATTGACATGTTGTCTTAACACAGGAATAATGGAAGAACTCCCAATCATACTCCCAAAGAAACCAGTTCCATATTCAACCCTCTTTGATATCTTGACAGCCATCTATTCTGATGTCGAGGTTCAGGATCCTGAGATCAGAATTATGCTTGAACGCCTTTCAGACGCTCTTGTCTATTCATTATACCTTTGCGAAGATGACAGATTGGAAGAAGCTATTGATGAAAGGATATCGAGAATTGGAAAAGAGAAATTGAATGTGGTCAGATTATATGATGCACTCAATACTGTTGAAATAGGGAAAATCATCGATGAGATTTCTAGTGAGAATATAGTTAGAGAGCTTGAACAATTGGGAAACTTTCCAAAGACAAAGAAATCTCTTAGATACTGACGCTTAAATACAGTAACAGTTGGAAACAGCAGGAATCAGAATGTTCGATGAAGACAATGATTCCGAAGAAATGGCTGATGAGTTGATTGATGCAATTGACGAGGAAGCTGATAGTGGTGCAGCAGATGGGCTGACCAAGAGAGAAAGGGAAATTGAGGTCGGTCGAGAATCTGAGCGACAAAAGAAAGCTCAAGAACTCAAGAAGCAGTTAAGAAGACGTCAACTTGGATTAATCAATTATCGATGGCCTGCAGCAGTATTGATACTGGGAGGAATCATGGCAATAGTCACTGAATTCCTAACTGTTATGTATCGAGACCCAGCTGTTATTCCACCAGAAGTCGGATTCGATACTTTTCCAGAAGCTTTCATACGTGTTGGGGGTGTCATCTATTTATTCCCCCTGATTTCAGGAATACTGATGATTATACTCAGTTACTTTGCGTACTCGAATCCTAGAGCAACTTGGTTGGCACTAATCCCAGCATTATTTCTCATAATGTCAGGAGGAACTGTATACTTCCTCATAACATTGGCAGTCACAGCTGAACCAGCCTATACGGGGTATATCTATGCAACTGCAACTCCAATCTCAATGGTTATTGCAGGAGTTGTAGCGTTACTTGCTATTGCAATGAAAGAAGCTGAGTAGTTAATCACTCAAGAACTCGTCGAGGCGTCCCTCATCTTCCAACATGCTCATCCAGTCTATTCTCGTTGGAGTCGGAGAATCCTTCATCAGGTCTTCAATCAATGTCGCTGTTTCAGGCGCACTCAGTTTAGAAGTGTCAATCTCGAATACTTTTTTCTCACCAAACGCATCAAGGGCATCAAGTTGACACACTCCAAGAACTTCTGCCTCTACATTCTCGTTGATCTTGTCCTCGGAGTATTTTCTTTTGGATAGTCGGTCTCTGAGTTCTTCAGGGTGAGTTCGCAGAATGAACACAAATTGGACTGAGCTACTTGGAACCAAATCTATGTAGTGACCTTCAATCACAAGTCTCTTAGATTTGTCCTCTGTTAAATCAATTAGTGCATCAACAAGGCAATCTTCATTGATGATTCCTGTCTTTCGAGCTTTGTCCTGGGCAGAGATGCATCCAGATTCATCTGCTAGTTCACCTAGTGATATGACTTCAACACTCAGCTTGCTTCCAAGAATCTTCGCAACCCTAGTCTTTCCAGTTCCAGGTGTTCCTCCAAGAAGTATCACGGACATATCTCAATGTCAAGACATATTCAAGATAAGCTTTGAGAAGCAGACTCATTGATCATCATCCAAAGTGAACCTTACATAAGTGATAAAAGAAGTTCAAAGTTTTGCATTTTGTGACCATGAATAGCTCATATACTCTTAGACAATTTCACCCTGATGATATCAAGGATGTCGTTTCGATAAACCAAAAATGCCTTCCTGAGAACTACCCAGACCAGTTCTTCTTGGGGCTTCACTATCACGCTCCAAAGGCATTTTTCGTTGCTGAATATGAAGGTGAAATAGTGGGTTACATCATGTGTAGAATTGAAAGGGGGATATCTGGTTTCGGGAGATTACCTGCAAAGAAAGGACACATTGTTTCTGTTGCAGTGCTCCATTCAATGCGTGGCAAAGGAATTGGAACAGCACTCATCAATGCGGGGATGGAGGGGATGACAGAGTATGGAGCGAGTGAGTTCTTCCTTGAAGTCAGAAAAAGCAATGAACCAGCAGTATCTATTTATGAAAAACTAGGGTACACAGTGCGAAGGGTACTTAGAGGGTACTACAGAGATGGTGAAGATGCCTATTTGATGGTCAAAAAGGGGGAATACGCCATAGAGGATGGTCCAATAGATGAGTGATTCTATTAAGGTCCCGCTAATTCCTCAATGCTCAGCATGTATAGTTAACAGCTTGAAGACACTCATTCCACTCCTCACATCCGATAAAGAGAATCAATACAATCTCTTTAGATCTGCTTACAAACGGTTGTCAGAGGGGTACGCGAAAAACCTCACGCCAATTATCCTTTCAGTGAATCTCTATCGAGAGCTCTACGAAAAAGTAGGAGCTGAGGATCCCTATAAGGAAATTAAACGTCTAAGTAAACAAGCAGCGTTGAGCGTACTCCCTTTAATTGAAAAGCAGATTGAACAATTGGAAGGAAAACAGAGATTTCTAGCTTGTTTATCAGCATCTATAGCAGGCAATGTTATTGATTATAATACAGCCGAACATAGTCCAGATCTAGATTCGTTAAAAGAGGTTTTTGATAGGATTCAAAATGAGGGATTAGATCTTGATGATTCCAACTTCCTATGGCAATCACTAACGACACGTTCAGGTAAACTGCTCTTTATTGCTGATAATGCTGGAGAAGTAATTCTAGATATTCCTCTTCTTAGATACCTGAAAGAGCTTGGGTGGAATACGACTTTTGTTGTTAAAGGCGGAGCTATGATCAATGATGCAACACAAGATGATGTTGAAGGAACAGAAATTGAAAAACTAGCTAATATCGCAGATAGTGGTGCGTGGGCACATGGGGTCCCTATAGAGTATGTAAGCAAGGAATTTCTCAATCTTTTCAAAGAGAGTGATATAGTCATATCAAAAGGTCAAGCAAACATTGAAACCGTTCCTGTGATTCAAGAAATGACAGGTACAGAAACATACTATATCACTAAGGCGAAATGCTCACACATTTCTCAGGCCATTGGTGCAAAGAAAGGAAGTAATGTAGTATTGCGGCATCCTAAAGTCTAGTTTTTTGACATCTTTGACAAGCTTTAAAAACAAAGGAAAGAAGGTCCGAATCAGACTACATGTACCCGAAGTGCATGTACAGTTTTACATTAGTAACGTTTCACTACTTCATTATAGGAATGAGACTAAATCGGAGGAATAAACTTGAGTCAACAAGTACCGGTGATTGTTCTAAGAGAAGACACCGAGAGAACGCGTGGTCGTGATGCTCAAAGAAATAATATCATGGCCGCAATTGTGATTGCTGAAGCAGTCAAGTCCGCTTTAGGTCCTAAAGGCATGGACAAGATGTTGGTTGATAGCTTTGGTGATATCACAGTTAGTAATGATGGTGCAACAATCCTCAAGGAGATGGATGTTGCTCATCCAGCAGCTAAAATGGTGATTGAAGTCGCAAAAACCGTTGACGCAGAAGTTGGAGATGGTACAACCACAGCAGCCATCCTAACTGGAGACCTTCTGAAGCAGGCAGAAACCCTTCTTGACCAGAAGATTCATCCAACTACAATCATCAGCGGATACAGGAAAGCAACTGAAAAAGCACTCAAAGTCATTGAAGAGGTTGCAGAAACTGTAGATCCAGCCAGCGCAGATTACAAGAAGATCTTGATTGATGTTGCAAAGACATCCATGTCCAGCAAATTCGTTTCGGGATCACGTGACCCACTAGCAAGAATCGTCGTTGAAGCAGTACTTGCAATCGCTAAGGATTTACCCGAAGGCGAGGAACTAAGCGTTGACAGCATTCCACGTCAGAAACAAGTTGGAATGACTGTTGATAGTACTGAGCTTGTGAAGGGACTCGTTCTTGACAAAGAGGTCGTTCACGCAGGAATGCCAAAGAAGGTTACTGGAGCAAAGATTGCACTTCTTGAATGTGCACTGGAAGTAACCAAGACCGAGTTTGATGCCAAAATCTCAATAACCGATCCTTCTGCAATGCAGAGTTTTTTGGATGAAGAAGAACGTATGCTCAAGGATATGGTTGACAAGATTGTTGAAGCTGGAGCTAACGTGGTAATTGCACAGAAAGGCATTGATGATGTGGTTCAGCACTTCTTAGCAAAGAAAGGAATTCTCGCAGTCAGGAGAATAAAGAAGTCTGATGTCGAGAGGATCCATAAAACCACCGGAGCTACAATCATTTCAAAGATTCAGAATCTCACAGCTGCAGATCTTGGTAAAGCAAAACTAGTCGAGCAGAGAGAGGTTGCAGATGACAAGATGCTCTTCATAGAAGGCACTCCAAAGTCAAGTGTGGTGACCTTGCTTGTCAGGGGTGGGACCGATCACATTGTTGATGAGGTCGACCGTGCCCTGAATGATGCTCTTAATGTTGTACGGGACGTTTTGATACAGCCCGCAGTCACCTACGGTGGTGGTGCACTTGCTGCGGAAATTTCAAAGCAGCTAAGAGACTATTCAGCAACACTCGAAGGTCGTGAGCAATACGCAGTCAATGCATTCGCAGATGCTATCGAATCCCTTCCAAACACACTCGCTGAGAATGCTGGCCTTGATCCCATCGATGTAATCGTCAACCTCAGAAAAGCACACACAGAGGGGAAGATTCATCACGGCATCGAAATCTCAAAAGGCAAGGTTGATGACATGAAAAAGGCTCGAGTAGTCGAGTCAGCTCTTGTCAACAAGCAGATAGTCATGTCAGCAGCTGAAGCAGCTCAGATGATTCTCAAAATCGATGATGTCATTAGTTCGAAAGGAGCCCCTGACATGGGTGGCGGCCCTGGTGGCGATGGCGACTTCGGTGATGACGAATAGAAAGAGTCAAACGTAGAATGAAATCAGGTGTAGCTCATGTCAGAAGGCTCTGAACCAAATGAAAATGGGTCTGAAGAGGGTGAAGAAGAACCCATCACAACAATGGAGGAAAATGTTGCTCTATTGACAAACATTCCTGGAGTAGGACCAAAGACCGCGGAGAAACTTGTCGCTGCAGGCTTTGACACCATTGAGAAAGTTGCTACTGGAGACAAGGAAGAACTTGCACAAGCAGTTGCAGGTCTCAGTGTTTCAAAAGCAGAGGCAACTATAGCTGAAGCTTTGGATGTTCTTGAGAAAGTGAAATCTGGAGCCCTAGATTTAAGCGGTAAGAAATCTAAGCGGAAAAAAGCACCAGAGCCGGAACCGGATAGGCACGAGCTAGAACCTCTAAAGGCAATGGATAAAGCTGAGGAGCGGAAGAAACTTGTCACGGGTTATGACAAAGAGAAAGCCGAGATGGGAATCCCTGTTGGTCCTAAATGGCTAACTAAGTTCGAGAAAGCTCGAATTATTGGTGCAAGAGCACTTCAAGTTTCGATGGGAGCTCCAGTTCTTATTGACATGAAGACTGCACCAAAGGGACGTTTCGGATTTGCTGAAGCAGAACTAAAGTCTGGTGCCCTCCCGATGACTGTCCGACGGACTCTTCCGACCGGAGAATCATTTGATATACCACTATCTATTCTATTAGTACACACTAGGTTGGACTAGTTCCAACCTATCTACTTCTTTTTTTAATCTCCAAGTAATTGATGTGCAATCATACGACGCCTTAAAAGCATGTTATGCATGAGATAGAATTCCTAGTAGTGGTTGCAATGCAGGTATTACTTCCTAGTGCAGAATTGGTTGTCAAGATTCTACTAGGATTTGTTGTTGGCGCGCTCATCGGACTCGAAAGACAGAAAAAAATGGAATCCGAAAGAGTTGCAGGAGTTAGATCATTTGGTCTTCATAGCCTTTTAGGAACATTGACTGCATATGCCTATGAGATTCTCAGTGAGCCCGTAATTCTTGTCTATGCAATTGTGATTTCAGGAATCTTGGTTGCCACCCAGATATATTACAAAATGTTCCGCACAATGGGAAGAGGTCTGACCACTCCACTTGTTTTTGCAATCTCGTTTGTGCTAGGAGTTCTTGTTGGTCTTGATATTCCTGCAGAGGGGCAATATATTGGAACCCTCGGAGTCTTCGCAATGACCGTATCATTCGGGGTGTTTCTAGTCCTTAGTTTTAAAGAGGAGCTTGCTCATGCTGTTGAAGTAATAACAAGAGATGAAATGATTAGCGCAGTAGAGTTGGGTGTCATCATTTTGTTCTTGTGGCCAATAATTCCACAAACAGTTCAAATTGGAATAATCGAGCTTCCATTATTTCAGATCTACCTTCTAATTGTCATTCTACTAGGTGTAAGCTTTGCCAACTATCTGTTAGTCAAGAAATACAAGGATCGTGGAGTCTACTTCTTTGGTCTATTTGGAGGATTAGCGAATAGTGAAGCTGCTGTTTCAAGTGTAACTGATTTCTATGTCAAATCGGAAAGAAAAGGTATAGGGCGAATCTCGGGATCTGTACTTCTAGCGAATGTTGCCATGGTCCTACGAAATGGATTCCTACTGCTGCTGATTGATTGGACTTTCTTTCTCTTTCGGTTGTACTTGATTCCAATTGCTATTCTGTTGGTAGCAAGTATGACGAAATTGTTACTGGAGAGTAGAAAGCAAGGAAACCTTGGTGAGCCGATGTTTGACACCCGGCTTGTTTCCCCATTTGAGTTCGGACCAGCCCTTAGATTTGGAGCGATATTCACTGGAGTCTATCTCGTTCAGCTAATCTTTACTGCAACTTTTAGTGACATTGGTTTGGTTGTGGCAGCGTTGATTGGTGGAATCGTTTCAGCAGGTGCAGTTGTGGCTAGCGCAGCTACATTGTTCGTTACCGGAGAAGTTACTTTGTCTATTGCAGCCAATGCAGTTATTATTGCCACTACAATGTCTGTTCTCAATAAAATGATCTATGTATATTTGGCAGATCGAGAAACAACTTTATTGAGGACAGTTGCCCGTGATTCTGTAATTGTCGGAAGTCTCATCCTATTCTATCTTCTACTGCTATCACTCGGACTTTTAGTATAGTTACATATTGGTTTTTCAACACAAAACTTAAAGTTGAATAAACCAGACTCGCTGTTGGTGACAAATGTGATAGTTGGTGGATTTGTTCATCCAAATGAATAGTATTAGTGGAACCTCCATCAACTCCGCCTGCGACCCATACGAATTCTGGAGGAATTTCGATGAGTGAGATGAGAACAGTCAGGGGTATGAGAGACCTCATGGGCCCTGAGATGCAAGTAAAGAATTACCTCATGGCTGTTGCTGTTGAGATCTTTGAGCTATATGGATATGAGCCCCTAGACTCACCAGTTATGGAGCTCTGGGAAACATTGTCAGCAAAAGGCGGAGAAGAAGTCGAGGCTGAAACATTCAAGTTCACAGACAAAGGTGAGCGAGAGGTCGGATTACGTTTCGATCTTACAGTACCGCTCGCACGGATTGTCGCCACAAACCCACATTTACCAAAACCATTCAAACGGTATGCTCTTGGAAAAGCCTGGAGATATGACAGACCTCAAGCTGGACGCTACCGAGAATTTGAGCAAGCAGATGTGGACATAGTAGGAAGTGAAAGTCCTGCCGCTGATGCTGAAGTTGTCTTAATTGCACTAGAATTTCTTCAGAGGATTTTGGGCTCAGACTACATCATTAGAATCAATAACCGCAAGGTCCTTCGAGGTATGACAGAGAAGGCTGGGGTCTCTGATGAGCTTGCTTTCGAGTGCTTTCGAGCAATAGACAAACTAGACAAAATTGGTAAGGAAGGAGTTTTGAAAGAGCTCGACGAGAGGGGTATAGGAAAAGAGCAAAGCAGTTTCCTTATTGACGCCATAACAATCAAAGGTAAAGGAACGAAAATCCTTGAAAAATTCAGAGAGATTCTCAAAGGTTCTGATGTTGGAATTGAGGGTGTTGATGAACTTACTCTAATGGCAGAGATATTTGAAGAGAGTGGCGTATCAGATTGGATTGAGTTCGATATGTCGTTAGCTAGAGGTCTTGACTACTATACAGGTCCAGTCTTTGAAGGAAGATATCTTGGTCAACCAGTAGTAGGTTCAATCCTTGGTGGTGGTCGTTACGATCGTCTTATTGAGAAGTTTGGCGGTCAAGCAACCCCTGCAACTGGTGTCTCTCTGGGCATTGGAAGGATGATTGAGGTTGTTCTTACTAGAGGTACTGTAAAAGATCTGACGAAGCAACTCGATGTCTTCATAGCTCCCATCAAACGTCCCATGTTGAAGTATGCCACCTCATTCCAGTCAAAACTCATTCAATTAGGTGTGTCCTGTGAGGTTGATCTCATGGATAGGAATCTAAAGCGGCTCCTTCAACAGGCTGATTTAAAGAATGCTAAGTTTACCGTCATTGTTGGAGAGCGCGATATAGCTAAAGGAATGGTCAGTGTTCGAAATATGACTACAAAGGAAACCAAATCAGTCAAAATAGACGACTTAGTAAGTTATTTGCACGATGGTCTTGGTCAAGACTAGTAACGAGTTCTGACAGGTCTCTCTAGATGATACCTCTAGAGAGACCAAAGGCTTTTCTCATAGGATGCCTATGTTGTCCTCGGGATTACTATGGTTCGAATGCCAGTTGTTGCGGGACGATTCTATGAAGGAAAAGAGGACCTATTGCAGGAGCGTTTGAAGAACTGTTTCTTGGGATCACTTGGTCCAGGTAGACTTCCTGAAGGAACACCTGGATCCACTAGAGCACTCAAGGCTGCTATTGCTCCTCATGCTGGATACATGTATTCAGGAATGCCTGCAGCTCATACATACTTGAGTATCTTTGATGATGGAATTCCAGAACACATTGTTATGCTGGGACCAAATCACACTGGAATCGGTGCCAGACTTGCTGTATGTAATGATGACTGGCAAACACCTCTAGGTACAGTTCAATTTGATGGGGTATTAGGTGCGGCTATTGTTGAAGAGGACGAATATGCAACAAACGATTGTGTTGCACACAGCAACGAACACTCATTGGAAGTCCAAGTCCCCTTTCTTCAGTATACACTTGGACCAGGAATCAACTTTGTGCCAATTTGCATCTCAGATCAGTCTTATGCAGTATGTGAATCAATTGGATTGACATTGGCTAAACTAGCGGATGAGATGGATATTCTTGTTTTGGCGAGTTCAGACTTCACTCATTTTGAAACGGCAGAGAGTGCTCGAAAGAAAGACAATCAGGCCATAGAATATCTTGATTTTCTTGATCCGGAGGGATTCCTTTCATTTGTGCAAGGACACCGAATCAGTATCTGTGGTGCAGGACCGATTGCTGCAGCGATGATTTTCGCAAAGGAAAGAGGAGCTTCTCAGTTCAGTGTCTTGAAATACACAACGTCGGGAGATATCACTAAAGATAACTCAAGTGTTGTAGCCTATTTAGCAGCCACAATCAGATAGACTCGATGTCTTAGTCCAATTGCTGATTAATTCCACGTGTGTCCTTGCTTGCAGATCCTGGTAGGAATACTGCTGCTACAACTCCACCAGCGACCGATACACCACCAGCAAGAAGGAGACTGAATGCAGCTGAACCTGTGTCATCAAATATCTGACCACCTATTAGAGGACTTACAGCATATGCACTGTTGCTCACAGCACCAAAAACACCCATCATTGTGCCATATGCACTCGGATCTGTGATGTCAGCTATCAGAGCCTGAATTGCAGGACCTCTCATAGCCATACCAATTGAAAGGATAATCCCTGCAACTAAGAGAGCCATGGTATCTTGTGCAAGCATGAACATTCCCATCGCCAGCGCACCAATCATTGCGCCAATTACGATGAGCCACTTTCTTCCTCGGATATCAGAAAGTTTTCCAAACACTAGATTACCAACCATCATTGTTATGCCGATTACACCAAAGAAAATTCCTATTTCATATGGTTCAACACCGATATTGATCACAGCATCAAGCATAAACGCAACTTCTAAAATTCCCATTGCAAACATATTCGCAAACATTGCCACTCCTAATGCTCCGTAGCTTGCTCGCGCTCGTCCAATAATCTCGCGAATAGGCACCTTAGGCAGAGATTTTTTGATGGTCTTCTTGACTGGCTCTTGAACAAGTATGTAAACAAGACCCATGGTGATTAATGTGGCAATTCCAGCAAGAATGAATGGCATCCGAAACCCTAGATATTGCGCCAAAAAGCCCCCAAGAGCAGGACCTACCACAAATCCTACCATGTTTCCCATGCTGAGATAACCCATGGCTGTTCCTCTGTTCTCAGGAGTTGTAACATCAGACACGAGTGCGTTGGCAGCTGGGAAAAATCCTGCAGAAACTGCTCCCTCAAGTGAACGTGCAGCTACCATCACAATGACATCATATGCATAGGCATAGACAATATTCGAGAATGCGAAACCAAGAAGCGAGATTATCAGAATAGGTTTCCGTCCTACTCGATCAGAAACATTTCCCATTGGACCTGCGAGGAGAATTCGAGCAATCGCAAATGAGGCAGCCAGAGCTCCGAGCTCAATTCCAGCCATTTCAAGTGATTCAATATAGAATGGAAATATCGGAGTGACGATGCCGAAACCGATCTGTAGTATACTGAGGGATATTGCCAACATCCAGACCTGATACATTCCTTGAATTTTGGTTTCTTCAGCCAAAACATCAGGTTCTATTGGCAATGCTACTTCGGTTTCAGGGTCCATCTAAAAACACTCTATAGTTCGCAATCCCAACACCTTTTCAAGCTTCGTAATCAGGATTCTTAGCTACTTGTCAATGATGACTTTACGAACTCCTTTGATATCAGCGAGCGTTTCAATAACTTTGCCAGGAAGAGGATTTTGAGTGATGACCTTGAGACACGGTTCTTGATATATTGCAACATCTTCTGCAAGGACCTGTCTGATAGGAATTCCATAGCCAGCAATCATGGAGGTCACCTCAGATAGAATTCCCGGCGTTTCAGGAGAATCGACGAAAATGGTAACTACACCGTAACCAAGCACATCTCGGACCTTTTCAAGCGAAGGTCCAGCTGGTCGGAGCAATGAAAAGAACTCACAGAGTCTTTCATCCTCACAGATATCCTCAGTAGTAGCTCTCACAGTTCTACGATCAATTCCTAAAGCAGTACCTAGTGACTTCAAAGGGATTCTAATGTCTCCACACTTTATCACTCCAGGACCTTCAATATGGAATCCGTGTCTTACTATCGCCTCTGCAACCTTCAATCTTTGCGGAGACTCACTTAGGTAATCAACAATTGTTCGCCACATGCTAGAGCACCTTGCTCTATCATAATGATAGCTTATATTCCATTAGCACTTCGTCTATAAAGCCCTTCGGCATGTTGAAATGATTCTTACGAATGCCCACTTTGCGATAGCCAAGGGATTCGTAGAGTTGGATCGCTATCTTGTTGTTTGCGAAAGTACTGAGAATTATTTTTGTGTATGCTTTTTTGGATGCAATAGAGTGACCAGAGAGCATGAGAGCTTTACCCACCCCAACACCGCGACACTCTTTTCTAACTATTACCCCAAGCTTTGCTACATGTTGAGAAGCCTGCCATTCTTCAGGTTGTAGTGAGAGGTGTCCTGCATACTCCCCCTCAATATGGGCAACAAGAAGCACCTCTCTATTTTGATTTGTTCGCTCAATCCAGTGAGTCCAGTCAGTCACGTGAGAATTGGGAGTGAATGTTGGAAACCACATGTGTTCCTCAACAACTTCTTTGAAGCCTGAATGGAAATCTGGAGCATCATCTCTTATGGCTGTACGCACCGTTATTTGGCGACCATCTTTTGACTGATACTCCCACGAGGTCAAATTCCAAGCACCTGAAAAGGTGCGCCATGCAACAAGAAAAAGGCTTACGGTGTGACGAAAAACGCTCAAAACTATTGTAAGATCATCGGAATGTCGACTCTCTCACCAGGAAAACCAATCTTAACCACAAGTTTTGACATCCTGTTCAACTGTTTCATTTTGTTTTGAATTTCTGGTCATGCCTGACCAAACAACGTTCGAGAGGCCTTCATCACGTGCAATCTGTGCAAGGTGTTCCATCGTTTCCTCAGAAACTAAGTCATAGTCTTTGAGTGGATATTCCAAGTCAAATAGTGCATATTTGTCAATACACATTCTATTGAACGCAAGAAGATCGTACCGTTCAACATGCGGCATATTCTCAAGGATGAAACGAGCAATTCCGCGAATATTGTTTTCATCATCAGTGTGTTCCGGTATAATTGGTGTTCGAATCCAAACAGGTTTCTTGCTTTCAGAAACAATCTTGGCATTCGAAAGAACTGTGTCAAGTGATACACCAGTAAACTCCTTGTGCTTGATGGGATCCATTTGCTTCAAATCGTATAAGACCATGTCAACATGAGGTAGAATATCTCTGAGAACTTTCTCGCTACAGTAGCCGCATGTGTCAAGTGCAACATGAATATCTGCTTTTTGCAGACTCTTTGCAAGTTCAATAGCAAAATCAGCTTGATATGTTGCTTCTCCTCCTGAAAGTGTTACACCACCATTAGAAGTTTCGAAAAACACCTTATCACGAAGCAATTCTTGAACGAGGTCTTCCGAAGACCAAACCTTCCCCATTACTTTCACTGCACCTGTTGGGCATTTGTCTTCGCAAATTCCGCAAACAACACATTTCTCTCTATCAATCTTCAAGCCATCAGGAGTTAGTTCAAGGGCTTCTTCTGGACATGCTCTAACGCACGCCTCATCACCAATACACTTCACTGCGTACCAAACAATTGTTGACTTCGGATCAATTGCTTCTATATTGTGGCACCAAGTACACGACATTGGACAACCTTTGAAGAAGACTGTAGTCCTTATCCCTGGTCCATCCTCAGTCGAACACCTTTGGATATTGGTGATTATTCCAGACTTGGTCATTAGCGTGAGTGCTCCGTCCTAGTAATGATTTCTTCCTGTACTTCTCTGCTAACTTGCGTAAAGAATGCATTGTATCATGAAACTAGCACTATAAGATTTGAGTTGCAAATGACTGAATTTTGAGTCCTTTTTATTAGTATCCAAGGAGGATGGAGTGAGGGATTTGCATTAACAAATGAAGAAATAGAGAGATTTGGAAAAGAAGCGAAGGTCCAATTATGGTCGGGTAAAGGGTTCTTCTCTTGATGCTATCGTATCTTGTTGGTAGGGAATTGATATTCGTGTCAGATTTTGATTTGACTTTTGTTGCGTATTTGATCTTACTATTCTTCACAACCACAGGAGGGTATCTTCTAGTTAAGGGACTGCTTCATATAGTGAATGATTCGAGTCGTGATTAATTGATTCAGGTACGACCATGCAACTGGCGCTAGCCTTAAAAGCAGTCCCAGTCCTCTGGCCCCATCCGCCCGAAGAGAGATTACTGGGTATCAGGAAGGCTCTAGAATGAATAGAACGAGTAAATTGTTTGCACTCCTTGTTATCACAATGATGTTTGTAGGAGCCGTACAAACTCAAATGCAAGCTTCAGTTGTAAGTCATGAGAACCTGATAACACCAACTGAGAGAATTGTCTTCTCAGGCTATGATTCTCCCAATATCACAGTGGTTCATAATAGCCCGGCTAATGGGAGTACTCAATCAGGAACTTTCAACATTAATATCGATACTACATCAGACTATGGCTCCCTGAACTTAACTCTCTATGTTGAAGGCGCAGTATATAGTGGACATGATCACGAAAACCTCACTGATGGAAATCATAATATCAATGTGGATTCGACAACTCTTGCTGAGGGGATGCTGAACTTTACTCTCCTCTTTGAGTTCTTGGCGGAGAGAGAATCTGTCTATCTGCTTTATTTTGTTGACAATGAGGTGCCAAACTTTGAGTTTGCCCTATACAATCCTGCTAATGGAACGACAATCAGTAGTGTAGTCAGTATAAATATCAACGCCACACATGACTTTGGATTTCTGAATCTCACAGTACTGGTTGATGGAGTGGCTCAAGCACCTTATGATCCCTTACTCATTCCGTCAGGGGACACAAGCGTAATTATAGACACTAGCACTCTCTGGGAAGGATACAATAACTTCACTCTACTCTTTGAGTACGATGTCTTGGTAACCAGCTTCACTACAACCATATACCTCGAATATTTGGTTGACAATGATGGTGAACCAATTTCTGTTGATCATCAATCACCAGCATTTGGGTCAGAGGTGTCTGGCTCATTTGACTTGGTTCTGCTGATTGGATCTCAATACGAGCCATTGAACCTTACTCTCTATGTAGAAGGAATAGTTCAAGAAGGTTTCAACAAGACTCCAATAGGAATTCGTGAACAGACTATTTCTGTAAACACAACTGGATTGCCAGAGGGTTCTCTCAACTTCACACTGGTATTAGAGTACAATGTGACTGGTGAGAACGCGAGAGCAGTTTACTATATCTTATTCACTGTAAATAATCATGGACCGCCAGGATTGGAATTTCTTGCTCCTGCAGAATTCGAAACCATTACAGGATTGGCGGATCTATATCTGAATATTAGTTCAACATACGCCTATGGCGACATCTTCCTGAACGTAACTGTTGATGGACAGTTAGCAGACGAATTCAGAGGAACTCTTGTGGCGGCGGGTGCCAATAACTACACATTGAACTCAAGCCGATATGAAAATGGCAATCATATTGTCACTGTCACCGTCTACACGACAGAAGGTGAACAGATTACAATTACTCGTGAGTTTGTTTTCTTGGACTATGTCAGAGCTTTTGTATCACAATTAGCTAATTTTGAGGAAGTTTCTGGAGTTGCGCAAATCAGACTAAGGGTTGAAACACCATATGATAATGCTACAGTTTCTCTATACATTGATGATGTTCTAGCACAAGATGTTTCCAATATCACAGTTTTACCGGGTGTGAACATTGTTCCTGTGAACACAACTGTGTTCCCAGAAGGCGAGTCGGTTTTCACTTTCTGTACATATGACGGATTAGGTCATGTCTGGAAACATACGATTACATTGATAATAGACAACCATGGACCACCTGTGCTTAGGTTCGCGACAACTTCTGATGTTTTGGTGGGTCTTGCAGAGTTTGTCGTTGATGTTCAGACGGAGTTATCAAATATCTATGCCTCTGTTTATGTTGATGATGAACTTCTGGATGATTATGTGAATGAAAGTATAGACGTGAGTGGTGGAACATTCACATTTTACATTGATGTAGGTGCTTACAGCAAAGCAGAACATATTGTGACGGTTGTCATGTTCACTGAAGAAGGCGAGAGGTCTGAGGTAGAAAGAGCATTTGGGTTTGCTTCATTCCGAATCGAAGAGATCGTAAGTGGAATAATTCTACTTGGTGTCGCGCTATTCATTCCTCTGTACAGATGGAGGAAGGGACAATCTATGCGACCAGCAATTATAGTCGACCTTATTTTCTTCGCGGTTGTTGCGGCTGCATTCTTTATCCTAGGCATCACAACAATTCCGTTTCTGTTATGGCACATAAATCTGGCCAGCATTTGGGCTATAGGAAGTGCTCTAATCTTTGCTAATTGGGTCTTGCCAATAGTAATGATGGAAGAGGAATAGTTCCTAAAGCAAACGCGTGACTGGAATATCGGTCGATGTTTCAGAGGTCCACTTGGCGAAGGAGGTAAATATACCCAGTTGGTCCTTTGGGATTATTGACCGAATTTTCTTCACCTTCCATCTTGAAGATACTCCCGCAGTTCGTGAGATGACAATATCTGCAAACTCCAAACCGTGCCTTGTAACATCTGCTACGAACAATGCAGTCTTTTTGTCTTCCTTCGAAACTACTCCGACACCTACCAATCTGTTGTCTGAATAGAACTCAAGCAAGTTTCCAACTGTTTCGTGGTCTATTACTCTTCCAGCAAGCTCGGCCAATGAACCGGGATAGGCAATATTAGAAAACCTCATTGATTTTGGCAGTTTGGCAGCATCTTTCAGATAGACTGTCTTTACCTTAGTAGTTCTCTTCTGAGGAATCTTTGAACTGGACAGATGAACATTCATAATTGAACCACGGGCAAAGTAATTCACCTTCATCCAATAATTATATGCAGATGGGGGTGTGGTTGCGATGACTCGAACAACCTTCTTTTTTCGAAGAACCTCTTCTGCAGCTCTAGTTAGTTTAGTACCAATCATTGATTTTTGGTTTCTAACATCAATGTCTAGGTTTCGAATTATTCCTACTCTACCACTTACTGGATTCTTCTCATATCTGAACACTATCTCTCCAACGACTCTGCCCCTTTCTTCTGCTACAAGCCAACCCCATCTCTCAAAAGCTGCCCCTCGATGTTCATCTTTTACTTGCTCAAGAGTTGTGTACCCTCCATCTTGTACTCTATGAAACCAACGAGTTCCTTGGTACACTTCTAGAAGATCCTTGCAGTCCTTCATTACACCTTGTCGTATGGTGACCATTGCTAGAAACACCTGACAGATTGTATTTGATTTGTGAATAACATAAAATCATGTAAGACATCCTGATCTAAGGGACTAGATAATCACTCAGTTTTAAGCTGCGTTCGCTCAACTCCTTGGCACTAGGACCAAAGAGATACAAGATTGGTTCGACACCTATTCCTCCCGGAACATGGATAGCAGGATAGATAGTTCCTTTGCTTGGTAATTCTGGTGCAGTCTTCAATGATTTAATGATTCTAGACGTTAAGCTCTCTGGGTCAGGAATTGACACAACCTTGAAACCGCTTTTTCTTGCTGCATGAATGACTTCGCTCCTACCACTCACACACAAGCATGCTCTTACACGGTTCCAATCCTTTCTTGCATGCAATAACAACTCAGCGGTATGTGTTGATGCTCCGAATTGTGGACTAACGAGTGCTCTAGCATATCCATCAACTACTGTAATACGTCCTGGAACACCAACAACTTCTTTCACGGATTTAGCTTGTTCATTGCAGGCTACGAAATTAGCTCGAACTTGCGGTACGATTGAAGGAAAAGTTCTGGACTGTTCAATAATACGAAGAGCATCAAGTATGTCACTAATAACTATGGCTCGTTCGGCCAGACTGTCATCTCTTCCACCTAGGAGCTTGGAGCATACTTGGCAATTTGCGTCCTTTAGAGAAGGAACACTCTTCTGATGCATTTCACACAGTGTAGATCCAATCCGAGAACGCATACAAGTTGAGCATATTTCTTGAACAATTTGATCTTCTGTGTAATCACTGGTCCTCATCAATTCAGTGAGTTTCTCAGTGAGGAATCCGATTTCGTTTCCAAGTTTTGATTTTATAACTGGCTCACTTAGGTACTTGCTTATGGCAGCTTGTGTCATGTTCATCTTGGAAGCGATTTCTGTTTGTGAGAATCCCTCATCCTTGAGAGAACGTGCAACAAATATTCTGACGACTCTCAGAAAGTCTCTCTGTACGATTTCACATGGAGGTTTCATCTCAAATCACACCACTTTCTATAACACTGTTATAAGAAGCGTTATAAGAATGCTTGCATGTCTTTCATTTGGTGACGCACTATGACGGAGTACCCTGTCAGAAGAGACCCTCGACAAATTATCGCTGTTGTTTCAGTCGTAGTAGTTTTGTTGGTTGCTACATATGCAATAGTGACTTGGTGGAAACCGAGGTTTGTAGTCTATACATATAGTAGCTTTCTCGATTATGGTGACGAGGGTGCTGAAGCCGTATTAGAAAGAGCCTTTGCCGCGTTTGAAGCCCAATATGGAATAGATGTTGAGATCATCTTGCTTGATGCTGACGCAAATGGCATCATTGCGAAGTTGAATGCCGAATCAGCGAATCCAATCGCAGATGTTGTCATAGGCATAGACAACATTCTCATTCTCCAAGAGGCTGCAAGAAATGTTCTTGAGCCATATATTTCACCGAACCTCAACCTCATCAACGAGTCATTTGCAGAAGCCTTAGATCCCGATCATTATCTCACACCTTTTGACTTTGGACTTGTCACGTTGATTTATTCCACTAGCACAATCAACACCACAACTCATCCACAACTTGGGAACCTTACTTTTGCAGACCTAGAATCTTCAGAATTGGCTTCTTCATTAGTTACTGAGGACCCACGCTACAGCAGTCCCGGTCTGGCATTCTTACTCTCACAAATTGCGGTCTATGAAGAAATACTCCATGAGGACTGGACTACTTGGTGGGAAACCATCAAGGAGGATATAGATGTTCAAGAGGGGTGGTCTGAGGCATGGGAATTATGGACTAATGACCCAACAAAGCACTTGATGGTCAGCTATGGTACAGATCCAGCATATTCTTCAAAATGGCTTGGCGGTGCAGAGCCTGATACTCGAGTTGCTCCATTTTACTACAATAATGAGTCATGGGCTTGGATGCAGGTCGAGGGAGTAGGGTTAGTCAAGAATGGACCAAATCCAGAATTGGGAAAGGCATTCATAGATTTCTGTCTAAATGAATCTGTGCAAGTGGAGATACCACTCAATCAATGGATGTTTCCAGTGAGAACTGATTTGACTCTTCCCAGTGTCTATCAATATGCAATCCATCCAGATGAAATCAGCTTACTCAATGACTTATTGAATCCCACAGTGATATCCGCAAACCTCACGATTTGGCTTGATGACTGGTTAGCAAAAAGAACTCCATAGGTGGAAATCTATTGGACAGACAGAAATTGATGAGATATGCAGTGTTAGCGCTCCCAATGATTCTTCTAGTATCATTTCTTATAGTCCCCGTCCTAACGGTTATTGCTCAGGGTCTAATGTCAGAGAGCGGAACTTCTCTAATTGAAGTAGTTTCTTCACCGTCTACTCAGTTTGGGATTCAGTTCACAATAATCCAAGCATCACTGAGTACACTCCTGGTTATCATTCTTGGTCTTCCAGGAGCATTCATTCTTGCTAGATTACGCTTTCGTGGGAAATCACTTGTGAGAGCACTAATGATAGTCCCTTTTGTTCTGCCGCCAATTGTTGTAGTCATTGGATTCAACCAGATGTTTGGAGCTTATGGTGTCATTGATTCAGTTATGATGTGGATTCAGTCCTCAAGTCTATCAGTTTTTAATCTGGCTGAAGGGATTCCAGGAATTATCCTTGCACACACTTTCTATAATATACCCTTAGTAATTCTCATGGTTTCAGCATCTCTAGAAAGATTAAACCCTGAAATTGAGGAGAGTGCGGAGCTGTTAGGTGCTTCATTCCATCAGAAGTTCAGGAGAATCACTCTTCCGCATATTATACCCTCGCTACTTGCATCAGCCATACTAACATTCCTCTTCTGTTTCATGTCTTTTCCAATAATCCTTGCATTTGGTCAAGGAAGATACCTGACAATTGAAGCACAGATATGGAATGCCTTCAGGTTTTTTGATTATGGTGAGGCAAGCTCTCTTACCCTGATTCAGATTCTTATCACTTTATCATTAGCATTCGTCTATGTCAGACTCGGTCGCCAATCAGCTAGTAATGAAGGAGTCACAGCTTCGATTAAGACCATTGACTTCAACCAATACCTTCTAAGAGAACGATTGTTGCTGGTATCGTATATCCTGTTGATTATTGTGTTAATCATCGGGCCCATTGTAACAATCATTAGAGCTGCTATCTACAACCCCAATAATGGCTTGTTGACCTTGGATGGATTTTATAATCTCTTAGTAGGTGGAAGTCGAGGTGGATTCACTCAATTCGTTAATTCCATATTCTATGCGGGTTTGGCAACCCTATTTGCTGTAATCCTTGGTATTCCTCTTGCATTGGCAATGCGTTCAAAGTCAAGGACTATTCCTACCTTGGCTTCAACGATGATTTTCCTACCTCTTGGTGTTTCATCAATTAGTGTTGCATATGGTCTTATGCTGACCATTGCCGTACCAACAGGTCTTGTGACAAATCCATGGCCAATTATTGTGATTGCCCAAACAATCATCGGATTACCATTCAGTGCGAGAGCAATTGAGATATCAATGAGAAATATCGATCCAGCATTGTTAGATCAAGCAGACTCTCTGGGTGCATCAAGAATGCAGAAACTATTGTTTGTCGAATTGCCGCTTCTTGCACCCGGCGTACTTGTGGGTGGCGTGTTTGCATTCGCTATGGCAATCGGAGAAATGTCAGCAACATACCTCATCGCCCTACCTCAGAACTACACTCTGGCTGTAGCAATATACGAGAATTACGCAAGTAGACATTTTGTAGAAGCTGGAGCAGCTGCACTCATCCTTGTCATCATGTGTGTTATTGCGTTTCTACTAATGGAACGGATATCTGAAGGAAGTACAACAGGAGGTGCACTTTAATGGCAAAAGTTGAGCTTCGAGGTCTGGTGAGAGAGTTTGACGATGGAACACGAGTCGGACCGATTAATCTCACTGTGAACGATGGGGAACTGCTTGTCCTTCTAGGTCCATCAGGAAGTGGTAAAACGACCACACTCAGAATGGTCGCAGGTTTTATCGAGCAGGTTGAAGGAAAATTGCTGTTTGATGGACATGACATGATTGATGTACCACCCCGAAAGAGGAACATAGGTATGGTCTTTCAATCAGTAGCACTATTTCCAAACATGAGTGTCTATCAAAACATCTCCTTTGGACCTGAGATGGCTGGGTGGTCACGAGAGAGAACTATTGAGCGAGTTGAGGAACTTGCAGACCTGCTAGGGATTCGACACCTCCTATTGAGAAAAATCAATGAAATTAGTGGTGGAGAGGCTCAACGTGTTGCACTCGCACGAGCATTGGCTAAAGAACCTGAACTTCTTTTACTTGACGAACCACTAACTGCTTTGGATCCCGAACTGAGAGAGAAACTTCAGACAGAGATAAGGCGCATTCAGAGAAAACTGGAGATTACTACGATTTACGTCACACACAGTCAAGATGAGGCGTTTGCGATATCTGATAGAGTTGCAATCTTAGATGATGGGATTGTAAGTCAAGTTGGAACTCCTGAGGAACTCTATGATTCTCCAGCCAATGAGTTTGTAGCTAGATTCCTGGGAAGTGGCAACATCTTTAGAGGAAAGATTATTGAGAATAACGATGGACAGCTCTTAGTTCAAGTAAATGAAAGTAAATTCCTGTTCCCAGGGGAGGGGGAAGTAGGAGAACATATCACATTCAGTGTGAAACCAGAGGATGTTTTTATCTCAGCAGAAGAGAAAGAGGATTGGGTGAGGGGATATATTTTGTCCATTACGCCTCAAGTCGGTTCATTCAAGATAACTATCAATTTCGAAGATAGTCATATCATTGCTCTGACGACTGATGAACGTTTAGTCAGACAACTGAGAGCAATGAGTGACTATGGTATTTACTTTGCCTTTGATGCTGAGTCAGTTTTCATCTTCTGACGGCTCGGAATATTCTCCTGGTGGCGGAGGGATGTGATCACGTTTGGTTTCAGGCATTGGTTCATATTCAGGTTCTAGTTCAGGTTCTGGTTCAGG
>JBHLRQ010000016.1:34871-44453 GCA_048882385.1 Candidatus Thorarchaeota archaeon
GTTCAGGTTCTGGTTCAGGCAGAGTGTCTGATACTAGTTCAGGTTCTGATACCACATCGCTCGGCACAAATGACTCTACAGCAGGCGCTGAACCACTCCTAAAGACCTGACGTTCAACTAAGGCGAGAACCTGACTACGAATGTAGCCAGGAGAAGACATCATATCAGGAATATCATAACGAGTGGACAGGTACTGCATCATGGACATAGTAGCACGTTTTTTGACAAATACGAAAATGATAGTGAAGTTAAGCATTATTGAGAAGAGCGGTCCAATTGCGATGACGATAATAAAAACTGGGACCCATGGAGCAGCAAATCCAACACTCAGTGTGAGCTCAAGCCAGACAAGAATGATGTCTACTCCAGCAAAGAATTCTAGTATATCTTCAACATCATCTCCTACATTACTTAGAGACCTATCTTTGGTATCAAGATGAAACAGACCAGCTTCCTTCATCAACCAAGGACCATAGTAAAGTAGCATGACTGTAAACGGAAGAACAGCTATGCTTACAACCATCAAGATCGTGCCCAGGTAAATCAAGCCTTCTGCATCAATACTTGCCATCAACTCGAATCCCAAGATTGTAAGTGCGATTCCAACAACCAGTACTGAGCCGTACAAAGATCTTCGAAATGCAGCCCTTAGATTCTCATCCTCTGGTTCGGGTGATATGAAATAGTCTCCAGCGTGATGTTTTGCACGTCTATGAATCCGAAGAGGAAGACTCACAGTTCTCGGCCATTTTATCAGAATTGCACAGAGAATCAGTGCAAGTATTATTGAGCCTACAGCAACCCCCAACATGTACAAGGTATATGGAAGAAATCTTGATGAATCAAAACTAAAGGCACCTGAGAAATTCAGTAAGGTCAATATTCCCCAAGTTGAAGCAAGCAAAATCAATGTTGATATTGCAAGACCAAGAACCAGTTTCCCGATGCTTAGATCTTGAGCTTCATCAAACAATTGCTTGTAGGGATTGGTGTATGTCTGTTCCTCTTCCATAATCAACAACCGAAATTTGTTGGTTTAGCTTACTCATAAGCATTCTCCACATCAATCAAGTACATTCACACTCATCTATTTAGCACAAAATAGTTCATATAGCACAAGAGGGGATTAATCGTTGCGCTGGCAATGCCAACTCTGCATCGTCAATAAATAACGTAGTGATTGATTATGGTTGTAGGCTACGAAGTTTTGGAAGATGGGACTTTGAATGAGGTCGAACTAACGAAAGACGACCTCGAATCAACAAAGGTAGTTTGTGTCGTGGATGACGAAACCAAGAGCATCTATCTTTGGAAAGGTACACAAGCAGGAATCAGAAGAAAGTTCATCGGAGCAAGAGTTGCTACGAATTTGAGAACTGAGTATGGTTTCCACTTTAAAGTACGACCTTTGGATGAAGGTGAAGAGCCACCTACATTTTTCACAGCTCTCAATGGCACGACTGCAGCTACAAGAGTTTTAAAACCGGGTGAACCAGCACCTCCTCCAACTCCACCAAAGCCAAAGACTAAAACTGCTGAAACAACTAAAGACCCAGTTTCAGCACCCCCAAAGCCAAGACCGGTAACACCTACAGCTACATCATCAAGTAGTCCACCCAAACCCCCAACAACATCTCCATCAGCAGCTTCACCACGTGCTCCTACAACCACAACATCTGCACCAGCTGTTTCATCAGAAATACAATCAATGATTACTGAACTGGAGTCTATGGATCCACCAGAAGGCTATCAACGTGAGTTACTGATTGTCTATAATGAGCTGTTTACTGTCGCAGAACACAAGATTGCTGTATTTGGTCAGGAGAAGGTGGAACGGAAGTTCGAAAAGGTGAGAGACCCCCCAGAGGGAACTTTCATGGCAGAGGGTTTCATCCCACGAGTGATTGTTAAGGATGGTAGAGTCTTAGGGATAGAACTTCTTAAAGGAACTCCAGACGCAATTCTAAGTCCTATCAAGGCTGAAATGAAAGAACGTCTCGGAGACCTCATAACTTTCTTCAGATCGGAGATTGAGGAAGATAAGGCAGCAACCAAAGATAAGGCTAAGGAAAAGACAAAGGAGAAAAAGCGCAAATTAGTTGCCAAGTAAAACATACTATTCAAAGAGGTAAACAAAATGTCGTCTCATCTTGACCCAGCTAAGGAGAAAGAGCTCGTTGAGCTCTTGATGGGCTTAACGAACTATGCTGATCTGGATGCAATTGCTGTAGTAAGCAAGCAAGGGGTCAAGCTTGCATACTTTGCAACTGAAGATTCAGATGCAGATCCAGACTTGATGGCTGCAGTAAGTGCAGCACTTCTAATGACTGGAGATATGGCAGCAGGAAAGCTAGAGCTAAATGAGCTCTACGAAGTAATTGTTAGAGGAAAAGATGGATTTGTAGTCTTATCACATGCTGGCGAATTTCTTCTGATGGGATCTGCAAAAGATCTTACTTCGATGGGACTTGCAGTCACTCAAATGAGGAAATACGCAAGAGAAGTGGGCGAACTTCTAGGACAATAGATAATATGATGATTTTCGTGCATTTTTACCATTTGGACTTCACACGAGAACATATTATACAGGTTAATAGTAAGTTGATATTAGAATATTAAAGATTACATCTTGGTTGAATGCATAGTGAAGGGGATTATTGTAATTGATGAGGGAGGCGTCAGTATTGCCTCAGTCGGTTTAGAGAATATTAAACTCAATCAGGAGTTGTTTGGATCGTTCATATCAGCCATTCAGGCTTATGCCCAAAGATCCGTCGGTAGTCAGATGAAATCATTGACCTATAGTCAGATGAAGCTCATGATAGACCATGCAGAGGACAAATTTGTGGTCACACTTCATGCAATCGACGATCTGGATGCTGCGTGGAATCACAGTGCTACGGTGAAGGTTATTGAGGGGGATGGATTCAAACTCGATGATCAGTATTTGGAAATTCTGAGAGCGTTGTTGACTGATGAAATAATATCTCCTGATGAGGTTGAGAATGGCATTGATAAACTAAAAACAATGTGATACTATTCATTGGTCCAAAGAGCCTAATATGCTGGAAAGACATAATTGTAAATAGAATACCAACACAAGGTGTGTGGTGATTTTTTGGTAAGAAATCTGTCACTCCATTATCTGTATCGAAAGGAAGGGACAAGAGTCGTCGTTGAAACTGATAGCGTTAGTTTGATTGATGCACTTGCGTCAGCTGAATCACAAAAGAGTGGAAATCAAAGAATCGTCAGTCTAAGTAGAGTGTCTTTTCCGTTTTGGATTGTGCAGACTTCAGCAACAAAATCGATCGTATTATCAGCGAGTAGTAGCATAATAAAACAATTCCAGTTTTCAGAGTTTAAGGGATCAGGTGAGATACGACGGATAGTAAGTTCAGAAATATCTCAAGCCTCGGATATTCCTATAGCGGCAGCAAAAATTGAGCCTCTCTTGGATAAGATTGATGCATACACTGTAGACCTCTCAAATCTAGTTAATCCTGCCCCTGTCGTTACTGTCGGTAAGTACATAGTTGCATCAGATCCAAATGCTCAACCCAACAGAGTTGAAATACGAACTGATTCTGGAGGAGCACTCAAAAGATCGGAAGAGTTCAAGGAGGTTTCAGAAGCTGTCAGATTACGTATAGAGGCAGCAGAGGCTCTCAAAAGCTTGTTGCGAGAGAAATTTGGAGGGCAATATTCCATCCTGGAGAATCTTATCTCCCTTGAAGGAAAAAGATGGGATGACCGAATTAGACTGATGGAAGAGAGAACTAACCAAGAGATTGTCGGACTCAAAAAGAATAGAGATGATCAACTCTACGATTTGAGTGAGAAGCACAAGATGAATCTTCGGGCTCTAACAGCAGATTTTGCTAGATCGGCAAATGACCTAGAACAACATTTCACACAGATATCTGAGCAAATCAGAGAGGCAAAAACAAAGATAGGTCAAAAAGAGGACGATGTGGAAGGCGCAATCTCTATTTATGAGAATCTCGCAAACCATGTGAGAGGGACCATTGAAAGAAGCCTCCAACCAATTCAGGTAATGGATTCAAAAAGAGTTGAGCTGGAGACACGTGTTGTTGAGGCAAAGAAAGCATATGAACAGGAAAAAATGGATGCTGATTCATCTCTCGAATCGCAATTAAATGAACGCCGGAAGAGGATAGAAGACACCAAAAAAGAACGAGAGCAAAATATGAAAGAACTTGATGAGCTCAAACTCAATGCAAGAACGGTGATTGATAAGACGTATCAAGCAGTTGAAAACAAGGTCATCAAGTTTCAAGAAGAGTTTTTGAGTCTCATGTCTTGGACATTGGACAATGATTCAATTAATGAGCTAGCTCCGCTAACCCAGCTTGACCTTCACACATACATTGTGAAATATAATAATGGCACCTATAAGGTTCTCACACCGCATTTTCTATCAGATGGAGGAGCTTCATCGTCACTAGGAGGTGGGCAATCCCTCAGTAGTGAGTTTGATGCCATGCTCACTTCATCAATAGTTGAATGGATGAAATCCGATCGATCCTTTAAGGATGCATTTGAACATGCATGCATCAAAGGGAATGTCTTCCTAGATCCTAAAGCTGAAAACATGTTATCAGAAGGGCTTGAATCACTCTCCAGGAGAAGAGTGCTACAGACAACTGACATCGAACGATATGGAAAACTTTGGTATGGGTATGCTGGAAAGTGTCCTAAATGTGGCAGTGAGTTAGAAGCAGGTGCAAAGTTCTGTAACAAATGCGGTCTTGAACTATAACCCAGGTTGGTTTCCCTAAATAGTAATCATGAGGCACAAAGTACGAACACGGATTTGTCCAAAGTATGAAGTATTTGTAGCTCAGTTCTGTTAGAAGTAAAGGATGGAGATAATCAAGTAACAGTTCACTCGTTGAGAAATGTACGAAATATACATGTCATGAGGTTAGGCATCTAGCTCAAACTATGTGCAATAATTAGCCTGACTGATAACACTTGGATCATTTGAAAAAGAAGCGAGTAGCATGGAAGAATCGTGTAGTCCTCCATGCTATCTCAAAGATTGTATTCTTACACCTCAAACCATGTCAGATATCCAGTTCTTTCGAATAATATGTTCGATGTTGTCACATACCAACTCCAATAGATCTCATACGTGCCTGCTGGTTGAGGATTGATGAAATACCGATAAGCAACAGTTGCGACCCATTCACTATTAGCCTCATCATAGTGAATGTCTAACGATTTCCAGACATATGCAGAATCAATTTTGTCTAGAGGTTCCCCATTCATTGTTGCTCCAAGTATAACTGAATCTATGTATTCTCTAAGGTTCTGGTCCGCAAGTTCTGCAGTTGCACCGGTCATACTAACTCCAAAACCCATTGTAACCCAAGTTCCAGTTTTGATGTAATGAGGTGCATTAAAGTTCGGATAGAATGCGGAATAGTAATGACCTCTAACCATTATCTGGAGATCGCCAAAAAAGCCAAGGATGAAACCATAGTCCTTACCTTGGATTTCCCGTCCACCAAACTCCTCCTTGAGATTGGCATTGATAAAGAAAGGTTTGCACTTACCTATGTGCACCTGGAGACGAAAAGTTTCTACAATCTCAGGTGTATCAAAATGCAAAACCAAGTCCATGAATCCATCACTGCCAGCTTCATGTCCATCATATGGGTCTCCTATGAAGGGTGTGGCAACATCCTCATAGCTCCATCGAAGAGGTGAAACCGTTTCCGCAATACCTTCGAAAGCTATGACAACTGAAGCTGGATCAATACTCGTTACATCGAAATCCTCAGTTCCGCAGATTGCTACAGGAAGAACACCTGTATTTTCCATGTTGATTGGATTAGGCCACGACTCAGGTTTAATGTCAATAGATACTTGATATGGGGGAATCTCTGCCTGAAGATTTCCACCACCAAACTCATAGAGATTAGGAGCAATATCCCCAGTCCACCAAAAGCTAGCTGCCCATAGATGGTTATTTGGACCAAATCCCATCCCCTCAACTACTCCAACCTCGGTATACTCGAAGAGATTCTCTTCAACCCACACACCATCAATCTTGGACCATTGTGCAATCTTGTCTGAGTACATGTCAGATATCCAAATAGAGCCACCTGCATAGTCTAGTCCATCATGGTGTTCACTTGTATGAAGAGGATTCATCGAGGGATACGCAAAGATGACTTCCCAAGTTTCATAAAATCCATCAGAATCAAGGTCGCTTGCTTGCCATATATTCCGAGTAGGATCACCTAAGTCTCTTGCACCTGCATACCAAACATCATTGTCAGGATCATATGCAAGTGTTTCAGTTCTTTCAAGGATATTACTCTGAGGAACAGGAGGGGCATTTGCAATCAGTTCTGGAGGTCTATCTGGATATCCATCATTGTTGTCGTCGTTCCAACTATGATCGAACTGGTAGATACCATAAGGCCATGCTCCAAGGAATATTCCACGTTCATCAACATGGAACTCGTCAGAGTGTGATCTCGATCCTGCAGTGTACTCTTCGAGAGTAACACTTGATACAACCTCAAAGTGTCTAGGTTCGATTGGACCAGTGCAACTAGGATTGTTTGGATGCTGATGTGGTTCTATCCATCCTGGACTTAGTGTGTCTTCTCCGGGGTGTTCATCCTCGTAGTCGGTAAGCCACACTCTTACTTGATATGCTATCGTTTCAGAGAGGTAGTAGAGATACTGCTCCTCATCACCCCATACATTAGGGTCTCCATAGTCAGCAACCCAACCACCAACACTGGAGATATAATCGACATCTTGGTAGTAGTGACTGTAAACGTAGTAGTCGTCGACTGGTCTGAGCTTGCCATCAACACCTGCATTGTAGATTGTTTGAATCTCTTCTATACTAAGAGCCCTACTGTAAATGGATATCTCATCCATCAGACCATTGAAATCCTCACCCCAATCAGCGCTGAACATCACGCTGTCACCGGGCGAAACATAACCGCTGAATGCGTGATTGCCGACCTCCACTCCATCTGCATATAGTCTCATGAAGTTTCCATCATATGTCCCTACTACATGGTGCCATCGATAGGCTTCAATAATGTCTGGGACTGATATGTGATGTAGTGAGAATGTATCAACATTCAAAGTCCATTCTCCAGGGTCTAGAGAATAATCAAAACAGCCTATGACAATGCTGTCATATTGACCACCCCAACCAATAAGAGCTGTTTCCGGAGAATCTAGGGAAACCATTTGATGGTTCGAAATATCAGTTGTATAAGAGTACTCAGCTGGATCCATATATCCAGGCCATACCATAAAGTCCGAATCAGCATTTGTGAACTCTGCTGAGAGTGATATCCAGTCCGCATGTAGCAGACCAGTAACGGTGATGAATGAGAATTGCGAGTGATCAATAGGTTCTCCATCGAGTGGGTTGTATCCTTCGTCTGGAATAACTAGGCTTGATGTTTCAGAATAATAAGGACCACCAAGATTCATGTAGAAGTGTAGTTCTCCATAATCATAACGCAGTACTGCTTTCTCACCGCCAAGAGTTACATAACGATTGACCTCGTCTGCAAGTGGTGCTTCATGACGTAACCAAGTTTCAATTGTCAGTTCTTGTAGCTCATTAATTCCATGTCCAGTAGCCCATACCATATCACCATCCCCGTCAAAGCTAAAGGCATCGCCTACCATTCCTGCTTCGAAGGTTGTATCACCTATCAATGTACCATGGTTTGGACCTTCGTAATCATACGGATTCCCGTCTCCAGGCCACCACCCAACTAGTCCTTCAGGTGGTTCAACTGCTTCAGAGATGGTGAATTCATATGGTATTTCGATAACAGATGCCATTGGAATGTTGTTCGACAGCAAGGGCATCAGCCCCATGACAAGCAGAATTCCAATTGCAAATACAGCTGTTTTTCTCATCTAATTTCTCTCCTCCACATTACATTTCATATGACATCCGTTCGGTAGTCACATGATTTTGTAAACTGAGCTTATGCAAAGGTTCAACTTAAGGATTCCGAATGGATTAGTTGAAGGAAAAACAATATACGCTGGTGATAGTGCTGCAGAATCAGTGGTAAAGATGAAGCTCGACATCACTCCACGTGCAGCAAATCTCCAGTATGCAATTCGCGACATCGTTGTCGCAGCAAAACAATATGAGAAGAGGACTGGTGAGAAACCACTCTATCTTAATATTGGAGATCCAATTAAGTATGACTGGAAGACACCTCGGTATATGACAGATGCAATCTGCAAGGCTGCTGAAGATGGGTGGAATGGCTATTCTCCGTCTGAAGGAGAAGAGAAACTGAGGATGGCTGCTGCTGAGAAGGAGAAGAGAGTAAACGAGATTGATGTTGACCCGAATAGGATGATTATCACAGCAGGGGTTTCAGAGGCGATTCAGTTCCTGTGTGGTGCTCTTGTGGAGAATGGTTCGGAACTCCTTGTACCAGGACCATCATATCCACCGTACATAAGCTACGTGAACTTCTTCGGTGGAAATCCGGTTCCATACAGGACAGTTGAGGAAGACGACTGGAATCCAGACACAGATGATCTTCGCAAGAAGATATCAGATAAGACAGTTGGAATTCTCGTAATCAATCCAAATAATCCTACAGGATCAGTCTACAATGAGAAGACACTCAGAGAAATTGTAACAATTGCAGGAGAGCACGGACTTCCCCTCATCTCTGACGAGATATACGACCAGCTCACATATGATGAACCTCAGACACCAATGGTCCGAATAGCAGGAGATGTCCCAGTTGTAGGATTCAACGGAGTGAGTAAAGTGTACCTCGCTCCTGGTTGGCGAGTAGGCTATGCGTATTTCAGCGACCAGAATGGTGAGCTTGATCCTCTCTATGATGCAATGATTAGACAGGCAAGGATCAGGATATGTCTGAATGCAACTGCTCAAATTGCTGCAGCGACAGCACTTGCAGGAGATGGAAGTCACCTCAAAGAAACAATGAGTCGACTCCGTGTCAGAAGAGACTTGATTCACAAGAGGCTCAACGAAATTGATTCAATCTCAACAAGACTTCCAGAAGCAGCATTCTACATCATGCCCAAGATAGAATTACAAGGAAGATGGAAGGATGACTATGAATTTGTCAAGGATGTCTTGGCTGAAACCGGAGTAGTCTTCGTCCCAGGCAGAGGTTTTGGAGTGGAGTACGGAGCTAATCACTTTCGAAGTGTGTTTCTCCCACCACCTGAAATGATTGAGGACGCGATGAATAGACTTGAAGAATTCATGACTAAACACTAGTCTTGATTTTGATACTATTCTTCTTGCACAAGAAAACTTACTTACTCTAGTTCAGCTTTCTTTGATTCCAAGAGTTGGGTTATTTCATTGCGCAATGACCTAGCAACAACCAGAGCCATCTCAACTTTCTCAGGTGTTGACGGTCTTTCTTCATCAACAAGATATGAGTGACTCAAAACCTTGTCAGCCTCTGATTGAATACCAGCGACATCTGTACCTGATAGAGCAAGGTGATCTGCAATATCCTTGATACGTTTCACTCCAGCTTTTAGTTCCTTTTTCTG
>JBHLRQ010000017.1:0-42366 GCA_048882385.1 Candidatus Thorarchaeota archaeon
ACATTCACAATACGATTCAAAGGAGGACTTGAAACTGGGGATTCAACTATGTCGCAATGGTCTATAGACGCCACACTATTAAGTACTTGGAATAATATTCCATCAATCGATGCCCAACCTATGATTTCCAATATTGATGATGGAAGCTTCATGTATGCCCGAGCTAGGGACTATCTCATAACTGCAAATGTATCTGATCAAGATGGATTTGCAGATATCCAGAATGTCCGTTTCTCCCTTTATTCTGATGACAGACTCTCCTTGTACTGGAGTGTCGAGTACGATGAAAATACAGATTCATTTGATGAATATGAAGACTCATTCGATTACATCACTTTGGATACGATTGCGTCAGATTCACTGAAAGTTGGAAACGATATCGACATTACATTTCATATAGCAATTGAATGGAATCATCCAGATATCACTGGAACTGATGTGCAGTGTATTGTTGTCGATAGTAAGTCAGAGAATAGCACGAATTGGTATGAAGTAAATTGGGATATTGAAACCCGTCTGGATATCACTGGCATAAATACTGATGACAATCTCGGCACAGTTGATAGAGGAAGTTTAGATGGTCTATTTTTCACAAGTGGTACTGTTACATACTATGGTTCAACACTCAATCCACCTACAGATGAAATTGATGTCTGGGTATCAAGTTCAGAGTATGGGACGACAACTGGACCTTGGATTGACTCTACACTCATATCTGGTCTCTTTAATGTGTCATGCTTTGCAGACGACGAAGTAGGCATAGACACATTGACAGTAAAGGTTGTTGAAGAGGGAACAGGATCTGGGGGATCGGACCTTCTCCAAACGAGTGTGGTTGATACATACATATCTGACTGCATTGAATTTTATGAGTCTGGAGTCGACGATTCAAGAATAGATGTTGATACAGTGGGACTTACTTCGTGGAGTGCACGGTATCAGTACGATTCCCTTTCAATCTCTAGTGGATTGACAGCAAGCTTGAACGGCTCGAAAGTGCTCTCTTGGAATGGTTCTCATTGGATATTTCAAGAGAGCAAAAGCATTGTACAAAAAGTAGGATACTCTATTGAATCAGCTGTAGAGGATTCACATGGAATTAGTAAATGGACACAGACAGCAGCTAATACTACTATCATCTGGGATCGCATTCTAATTTTAACTACCTCTACTCAAAACGGAAGAATAGATTATGGAACATCTGCTGATATAAGAGTCACAGCAGAATTGGAATTTGATGGGCATCCCCTTGGAATTGAAGATTCTCTCAACATGAATGATACAGTTATGATATGGGTCGGTTTATACTACCAATTTCAACCTCAGTTCTTTCAGGTGGGACTATGGGTATTTTTTGTCAATGCAAGCGGAGCTGAGGAACTCACCTATGGAATTACTGCGATCTCGACTAGTGGGAATCAAATAGATCAAATCTGGGATCGCATCCAGATTCTGACTACCGCTGCTACTGATGGCAGAATTGACTATGGTACTAGTACTACTATCAACGTGACAGCTCAACTTGAGTTTGACGGAACTCCATTGGGCAATGAAGATACACTACGAATGAATGATACAGCTATGATATGGGATACAGATCATTTCTATTTGGCAACTGGTGCATACTCCATGGTTGGCTTGCTGAATTATTTTGTGAACACAACTGGTGCTCTTGAAACATCCTTTGGAATTACTGTTGTGGACCCCAATTCAATCGGCTCGAGTGTGATTTGGGATCGTATACTAATCACATCAACTATTTCGCAAGATACTAGAATAGACATCGGATCATTAGCAGACCTAAGAATTACAGCTATGCTAGAATACGACGGGCATCTTCTAGGATTCGGTGATACGCTCTTAATGAATAACACAGCTACAACATGGATAAATCCATACTTCAGATTACAACCACAATTCTTCAAAGTGGGTCTATGGAGGTTCTATGTGAATTCCACAGGTGCGATGGAAAATACATTTCAAATAACTGTAGTCAATCTTGGTGGTCTCTATATTGATCAAATCTGGGACCGAATAGTTGTCCTTACAACTTCTACTCAAGATGATCGAATTGATTTCGGAACAGCCGCAGACATTAGAGTCACTGCAAGACTTCAATATGACAACCATCCTCTGGATTCTGTCGATACTTTGTATATGAATGACACTTCAATGGCATGGGTCAGTTCATACTTCCTACTGCAACCTCAATTCTCAATGGTTGACAGTTGGTTGTTCTTTGTAAATTCTTCAAACGCCTTTGAAGCAACCTATGGAATCTCTGTCGTGTATCTTGATGGAAACAGTGTGATTCAGATATGGGATAGAATTGAGTTTTATCAGAGTGGTGTGGTTGACGATCGCATTGATGTTGATGATACTGGAGTCGTCTATTGGAATGCCAGATACGAGTATGATGGATTTGAAATAACAGATGGCATTCTAACCGCAGCACTCAATGGCTCAAAAGCTCTTATGTGGAATTCAGTTAATCTCCGTTGGGAGTACTCTGAGTCGAGGAGCTTTGTGCAACTTATCGGGTATGAAATATCGTCCGCGTCAGAAACAACGTATGGTCTCTCATCTTGGGTCCAGAATGCGGATAATCAGTCAGTAATCTGGGACCAGATTGAGTTTTACTCAGCTGGAACGGTTGATGGCAGAATCAATATCAACACAGTTGGTACAACTTGGTGGAGGGCACGGTACGCATATGATAATGTTGAGATTACATCGAGTTTGAGCGCCATACTTAATGGTACTAAGATACTCTCTTGGAATGGAGTATCAGCATGGTGGGAATATGGAGAATCTTACTCGGCAGTTCAATCCATGGGTTACGGTCTGGCGAGCGCTTCTGAGTCTCTATATAGTTTAACGGAGTTTATCCAACTTGCTGCAAATACAAGCATCATTTGGGACAAAATAACTGTCCAGTCAACTACTGTTGACAATAGCCACCTCAATGTTGGCGGAACCGCACAAATTCGAGTGACACTCTGGCTTGAGTATGATCATTCGTTCCTCGGAAGCGGAGACACTGTTTTGGTTAATAGCACCGATATGATATGGGATGAAGGTAATAGTTGGTTCACTCTTGATGTTTCATTCACAACTGTTGGAAAATGGACCTTCTTTGTAAATTCGAGTCTTGAATCCACAAGTGGAATTAGTGAGGTTGACAGAAATTCACAAAGCATTGATGTGATTTGGGACAGAATCCTCATCCTCTCAATCTCAGCAGATGACTCAAGAGTGAATATCGGTGATACTGTTGAGTTGAATATAACTGCCAAATTAGAATATACTGGGAGCGGTGACCACTTCTTAGGTTTGGGAGATACGCTATATATGGGTGGAGTAGCAATGACTTGGAGTATTCCAAACAACTGCTTTGTCTATAGTACTTCTCAATCCTCTGTGGGTCTTTGGGAATATTATGTCAATTCTTCGAACGCTTATGAGGCAAATTATGGCATATCAGTAGTAAACCTAGATTCGCATATCCAGGATGTTGTGTGGGATCAGCTGGTTATCGATATTCAGGCAGATGTTGAGTATACGCTAAACAACCAACAGGTTAACTTCACTCTAAGTGTCACCTATGATTATGATCAAAGTATTTGCACAACCTATGAGATATTGATTGCTAGGAACAATACCGATTGGTTTACATTTGACTTTCTGAATAGAACGCGTTTCAATGATACAAATTCAGATGTGTTATATCAATACAACGCATCATCAGTACTATCCGAAACGATGTATGGCATCATCTTGTATATAACAAATACAGAAACTGTCAATTGGACAGATTACATCCCGATAGTACCTGTCAATGAAGCTCCTCCAAATCTCCTCAATCCTGATGATACAGACAACATGTACGCACGACTTCGATATTATATGATAACGACCAATGTTTCGGATGAAAATGGTTTCCAAGATATTCGGCTAGTGTCATTACTTCTCTTCAGCGATGATAGAGCTACAAACTATTGGACTGTGATATTCACTACAACAAATTCCTCATTCTCTATCAAGAACGGTTCATCTTACATTTCTCTTGGATCATGCACATTTGAACAAGGAGGGACGTGGTTGAATATTACTTGGTACATCAAAATCTCTTGGAATCATCCAAACCTTGTAGATATTGATATGAAACAATATGTCAGCAACACATTCACAACGGCAAGTGATTGGTACGAGTCTAATTGGGACGTAGAAACGCGGTTAGATTACTCATCAATCCCATTCTTGAGTTCAACACGAGGGGACGTTAATACAAACAGCTTGGTAGCTCAAGGGGTGATTGTCTATTACGCATCCACTCTATATCCGTTGACCAACGAAACAGATTTTTGGATTATTCATGATGTATCAGGATCTTGGCTTGGAGAGGTGGATGGCTTCGGAAACCTCCTAATTACTGCAATTGGTTCTTCAGCATCGGTTAGAGTAAATACCTACACATTCAAGATGGTAGCACAAGGAGATGGATCCTCGGGAAGTGATCTATACTATGATACATCACCCACAGACACATTCATCACTGACCGAATAGAGTTCTATATTTCCGGAGTCGATGATGGTAGAATAGATGTTGGAGAAATAGGAACCACATACTGGACAGCAAGATATGACTACGATGATGTAGTGCTATCATCTGGACTCACAGCGTTCCTTACGGGATCAAAATCACTCAGTTGGAATGGGACGCATTGGGTCTATTCAGAAGCCAGAGCAGGAATCGAGCTTCAGCAATACGGAATACTCTCCGCTTCTGAAACATTGTATGGATTAACTACATGGATCCAAGCAACTTCAGATGCATCAATTATCTGGGATCGTATATTGATAACTTCAACAACAGCAAATGACAACAGGGTCAACATCAATTCTAATGTCGAGCTTTATGTCACAGCCCAACTGGAATATGACGGTCATCTACTTGAATCACTAGATACACTCTTTATGGATGACCTTCAGATGATATGGGATGGAGGGAATCTTCGATTCGATCTAGTGAGGACACAGGGATCAGTAGGCTCTTGGAGATTCTTCGTTAACATATCTAATGCATTAGAATCAACTTTCGGCATTACAGTTGTCAATCAAGATGGGAAGTTCCAAGATATTATCTGGGACAGAATATCAGTACAAATGACTTCTCCTGATGATAACAGAGTCAATGTCAATGACATTGTCCAAGTCCGTGTTTCCCTTAAGCTGGAGTATGACAACACCTACTTGGGTTCAGGAGATACTGTTATTCTTGCAGATCAGGTTATGTCTTGGGATGAGAGTAACTCGTGGTTCGAATTAGATGTGTCAAATTCAGATGTTGGATTATGGACATTTTATGTCAATTCCAGTAGCATGACTGCCTATGGAATAACTGAGCTGTTTCTGAATAACACTCAGACAGATGTTGTTTGGGATAGGATTAGAATACTTTCCACATCCGCAGAAGATAATCGCATTGATTATGGTACATCGACCACTATTTCTGTAACTGCTGAACTTGAATACGATGGTTTCCTTCTCGGTTTAGGAGATGCCCTTTACATCAATGATACTCAGATGACCTGGAGTACCGATCACTTTGAGTCGGTCACTGGAACTTACTCGATGATTGGACAAATCACATATTTTGTCAATATCTCGAGTGCACTTGAATCAACATATGGTATCTCTTTGGTCAATCTCAACAATCAAGCATCTGTGGTCATATGGGATCGTATCAGGATTGTAACTACAACAACTGTAGATGGACGAATAGACTTTGGAACTGCAGCAGATATCCGTGTTACTGCTCTTCTCGAATATGATAGCCATCCCTTAGTGTCTGGTGATGTTCTGTATATGGATGGTCAGGTCATGAGCTGGGTTTCCACATATTTTCAATATCAACCAATCAGGAACGAGGTAGGTTCATGGATATATTTCGTTAACTCATCCAATGCCCTTGAGGCAACATATGGAATTTCTGTGGTGAACCTGGATAGTAAAATGATAGAACAGATATGGGACAGAATTCTAATCATCACAACAACCACTCAAGATGGGCGAATAAATTATGGTGCCCAAGCAGATATTCGAGTCACAGCACAACTCGAGTTTGATGGCCATCCACTTAGTGCAGATGACACACTCTACATGAATGGCACTCAGATGACATGGGTCAGTTCATATTTCCAGTTACAGCCTCAGTTTACATATGTAGGCAAATGGGCATTCTTTGTTAATAGTTCAAACGCACTCGAGGACACATATGGTATTTCATACATTAATCGAGCAGGAAATATGGTAGAACAAATATGGGACCGCATTCAAATCTCGACCACTATTGCAGATGACAATAGAGTCGATCTTGGAACTGTAGTGACAATTTCTGTCACAGCGCAACTCGAATTTGATAGTCACTCTCTTGGAGATAGTGATACAGTATATCTTGACAACACGCAAATGAGCTGGAACATTGATCATTTCGAATATCAAACCTCCAAATTAGCAGTAGGTTTATGGAGGTATTATGTCAATTCTTCTCTCGCAAGTGAGATCACATATGGAATTACATCTATGAACCCCTCAATAATTTGGACAGATGTTGTCTGGGATCGAATTTTCATTCTAACTGCAACCACCTCAGATGACCGTCTCGATTTTGGTGCATATGCTACAATATCAGTTATAGCTTTGTTAGAGTATGATAACCACCCTCTTGGATCAGCTGATGTACTGTACATGGACAATACAGGAATGACTTGGAACATAGACCATTTCGAATATCAAACCTCCAAATCAGAGATTGGTTTGTGGCGGTATTTCGTGAATAGTTCCAATGCTCTAGAATCCAGTTATGGAATCACACTTCTTAACCTGAATTCAAACTTCAATGATATTATCTGGGACCGTATTGAATTCTACCAGTCAGGCGTTTTGGATGGACGAGTTGATGTCAATTCAATTGGTGAAACTTGGTGGAGAGCACGCTATGAGTATGATGGCATTGAGATAGACGATACCAAAGGGTTCTCTGCTCTGCTTAATGGTTCGAAGACCTTACTATGGGACAGTGTTTCAGTTCGATGGAGGTATCAAGAAAGTTCTGTGAGTGTTCAAAAAATCGGATATAAGATATTTTCAGCTTCTGAATCGGTTTATGATCTTACGCAATGGATTGTTACATCAACAAACACCTCAATCATTTGGGATCAGATACTTGTCATAGCATACTCCGCAGACGATTATAGGATTGATATAGACACTGCATCGTCTTGCCAAGTCACAATAATCTTTGATTTCGATGACTCCTTTGTAAGCGATGGCACAATTTCGATTAATGGAATTAGTGCGGCTTACTCGGGTTCAAATGGTGTTTGGAACTTTGATGAAATAAAAAGTGTAGCTCAGCTGGTCACATATAATACGGTTGCAGCATCTTCGAATGTCCACGGAATAACTGCAGTGAACCAAAACTCTCAGACACTGATTATTGTTTGGGATTCCTTAACAATCACAATCACAGTAACTGATAGTAGAATTGATGTAGAAACAATTGCGACAATCGTGCCAACTGCTGTCTATGACTACGATGGTTCTTCATACGATGGAACTCTTCAACTAAACGATACAATCTTTCAACAAGACACACCTAGCTATCGAGGTTATACAGTTCAATCAGCTTCTGGCGATTCTCACGGAATCTCAGTAATTAGACAAAATATGGAAGTTAGTTGTATTTGGGACTCTCTTACCGTTACAATTACTGTGGTTGATTCACGAATTAATGTAGGTGCTACTGCATCTATATCTGCAACAGCTGTCTATAATTTCGATAACACGCCTTTTGATGGTACATTATCTCTTAACGACACGACTCTCCAACAGGTATCTGTTGGTGCTAGAGCCTATAAAGTAGATTCAGCAAGCGGCGACACCCATGGAATCACTGTGATAGGTAACAATGATGTGAAAGTAGTAATCTGGGATAGACTACGAGTTCTTAGTTACTCAGTAACTGATGCAAGGTGCGATTTAGGTTCCATTCAAGAAGTCACAGCTCTCATAATAAGGGAATATGACAGTGTCTTGTTCACAGGAACCATGGGGGCAGTATTCCTAAATGGATCAGCCATGTCTTGGGATTCCGTTGACCTCAGGTGGACCCAACTCAGAACATCCAGCATCGTGTCACGACTGACTTTCAGGGTTAATGTAATTACAGATTCGCAATATGGAATAAGTGCAATAAACACACCATCTGGTCCCTCAATAATCTGGGATGCCCTTTCCGTTTCAATCTCAGTGTCGGATAACAGGATAAACATTGGAGATTCAGCGTCCATCATTCCTGAAGCGACATATCTCTACGATGGTGCAACATATGATGGTACTCTCATCCTGAATCACACTGTATTCATGTATGATACCGCACAACGACGCAACTATACAGTCAACTCTGCAGTCGGAGATGATAGTTATGGCGTTACAGTTATTGAGATCAACGACGAGGTGTTCTGTATTTGGGATAGCATTACCATCTTGATAAATGGACCATCAGATAAAAGGATTGATGTGAATACTAATGCATCAGGGATTGTCGTGAGTGCGATATACGACTACGATAGTACTGATTACGATGGTTCACTTGTTCTGAATGATACTGTATTCAGCTATAGTTTTGCACAAAAACGAGGATACAAAGTGTTATTTGCTGTGGGGGATGACTCTTTTGGAATCACAGCTATAAGACAAAATTCAGAAACGTATTGCATCTGGGATTCACTCAGTATCTCTATTACAGATCCAATTGATCAGAGAATAAACATAGGTGAAAATGCATCAGGGATTGTGGTTAGCGCCACATATGATTTTGATGGAATGCTCTATGATGGAACACTAGTCTTGAATGATACCCAGTTTCTATACTCAATAGTGGGCAAACGTGGATATAGGGTTCTGATAGCAAGTGGTGATGATTCCTATGGTATTACTGCAATATCAAGCTTTGATGACACATTCTGCATATGGGACCAGCTTAGAATTGAAATCCTAGTAGATGGTGCATCAATATACAATGGACAACAAGCAAACTTCACAGTAACCGTTAGATATGATTACGATTTCACCTTCTGTACGACTTATGAATTAGTAATAGCACGAAACCTAACAGTTTGGAATGTATTCACTAATTCTAACAAGACACTCTTTAAAGACATCAATTCAGATGCAGTCTATTATTATAATGCCTCATATGTCAACTATGAAACTCAATATGGAATTACCGCCTTCTTCACCACTACTCAAAAGGTGACTTGGTCTGAAGCTCCTAATCAGGTCCCGATCAATATCACCGACTTCCCAGATATGCTTGAGAATCCTGATGATTCAGACAACCTGTATGCAATGTATAAGTTCTATGTGATAACGACCAATGTTAGTGATGGAAATGGATATGGTGAAATCGAGTACGTGGAGATCTCCTTATATGACAACTTCCGAACCCAAGCAGTTTGGACTATTAGGTACACTGTAATAACGGACACATTTACAATCGAAATAGGAACAGATTCCATTATTCTAGCTTCAGGGTCTTCGGCTGTGGGAGTTGGAAATCAGCTTGAAATAAAATGGATTATCAAGATAACATGGGATCACCTGGATTTGACAGATATTGACATGATGCAATTTGTAACAGATGGGATTGATACCGACGAAGATTTCTACGAAGTGAATTGGGATGTTGAAACCCGTCTTGAAATTACTAATCTTACTATTTCAGATGGATTTGGTACAGACAACAGAGGCGAACTTGATGGAAGCATAACAGTGACTGGAACACTTGTATACCTCGGGTCTGGAGATGATTACCCACTATCAAATGAAACTGACGTTTGGGTGTCGAGCTCCCAATATGGGTCCTTTGTAGGACCTTGGAGCGATCTTACGTTGCTTTCTGGTCAATTCAGCTTGACAGTGTATGCAGACGATACAGTAGGCCAAGATATCTTAACGATCATAGCTGTTGAAGAAGACTCAGGCAGTGGCGGCGAGGATCTTCTATCCATTCCTAGTCAGAGTTCATACATTGTCGATAACATTTTGGTTCAATCATATTCAGCTGATGACTCTAGAGTCAATATCAATGATATTTTGAATCTGGATGTAACACTTACATATGCGTATGATTTGAGTCCAGTTTTGGATGGATCAGTAACAGTCAACTCCATTGTTGCGACTCATATAGGTAGTGGAATCTGGAGAATATCTGTGTCTAGTTCATTTGTACAAGAGATAATCTACAATACAATCGCATATACTGGTGGCGCTCACGGTCTAACTCAAGTTAATCAAAATGGGAAGTTTCAGAATATCATCTGGGATAGTCTTACAATAGCAATTACTGATCCGATTGATAACAGAATCAACATCTTTGAGAATGCATCGGGAATAGTTGTTTCAGCAACCTATGATTTCGACAACGCAGCTTACGATGGGAGTCTTGTTTTGAACAATACAGTCTTCAGCTATGACTCAGCTCGAAAAGAGGGATACAAAGTCCTTTTCGCCTCTGGAGATGACTCCTATGGAATCACTGTAATAAGACTTAACGCAGAAACCTTTTGCATTTGGGATTCATTGACAATCTCGATATCTGATCCGTATGATCAAAGAGTAAACATTGATACTAACGCTTCGGGCATTGTTGTTACTGCAGTATATGATTATGATAACTCACCATTTGATGGTACACTTACTCTTAACAACACCCAGTTTACTAGTGCAATCACACAGAGAATTTCATATGGAATACAGAGTGTTTCAGGGGGAATCCATGGAATTTCTGCAATTTCGAGCGATGATGAAACATACTGCATTTGGGATGGCATCATCATCTCAATAACGAACCCATCAAATCAAAGAATCAATGTGAACCAAAATGCCTCAGGAATTGTTGTCACTGCATGGTATGATTATGACTATTTGATATATGATGGAACGATAACACTTAATGAAACGTCCTTTGTTTCAACAGATGTTACTAAGAGAGGCTATACAGTTCTTAATGCAGTGGGTGATGATTCTCACGGAATCACGTATATCCTTTCAAATTCTGAAACTTGGTGCATATGGGACCAGATAACTGTTCTTTCATATCAAGCAAGTGATTCCAGAGACAACGTTGGGGATTATATCTGGGTCGATGTGAACTTGAAGTACGAATATGATGATACACCAGTTGACGATGGATTTGTGACCATAAACGGATTCATCTTTCAACATATTGCAGGAGGTGTCTGGAGACACAACCGATCAGAATCAATTGTTTCAGATATCATATTTGACTCAGTTTCTTGTTCTGACAACATTTATGGAATTCAAGAAGTGAATCAAAACTCTCAATCTCAAGTGATCATATGGGATATGATCGCGGTGTCAATCTCGGTTGATGATAGACGCATAGATGTTGGAAGCACAGCCTCAATCCAAATGAGTGCAACTTACGTTTACGATGGAGAGCTCTTTGATGGTATTCTGACTCTTAACGATACGGTCATCCTGCATCAAGACGTTGGTCGATGGAACTATACAATAATTTCAGCATCTGGAGATTCATATGGAATATCTTTGATAGGTTCAAACGATGAAGATTATGTGATATGGGATAGGCTGCGTATTGTTTCGTACTCTATTGACATGGATGACAGTCGCATCAATGTAGATGAAGTTCAGAACGTGTATGTTGAAGTAATCTATGAATATGACTCAATCGTCTTTCAGGGTATTTTTGGTTTCGTCTATATGAATGGGTCAGCAATGACTTGGGATCCCGGGAATCAATATTGGTACCGTAGTTATTCGTATAGTAGTCCAGTGGGTAATGTCTTTCAAGTTTCAGAGATTACAGATTTAATCTATGGATTAACTGTCGTAGTTGAAGATGTCAGTCCAAAGTTCATCATCTGGGATAAGTTAAACGTTGTAATTGAAGCCAATGCTTCAATAGCATACTTTGGGGATATCGTGAGATTCACTGTTACTGCAACACGACAATACGACAATAGCAAGGTCGCCATATTGACCACTGAAACTTTGAGGAATGGTACACTTCTATTTCCGAACAATTTCACTGATACATGGAATGGACCTGGAGATACTCATCTGCAATACCTTGTTGTTGACGCTATTGATGGGGTCTATGGAATTACGGAATTTGATTCTTTAATGGTAGAAGTGTTCTGGACAGATGCTCCAATAATAAGTATCAATCCTGCATTCACTAGTGATCCCGATGGTCGTACAAATATTGGAACGGTAGTCACTGTCTATTTCCATTGTCTATGGTTGGAAAATTCCAGTGATGTTGACTCTGGACTGCTATATATCAACGATATTCCATATTCGATGAACGAAACAGGATGGGTCGTTTTTACTGATTCCAGTTCAGATGTCATTATCCGGTGGTGGAATGTTACAGGCGTCGATGCATATGGAGTAACACTTCTGGCAACTCCTGTTCCTACGCTAAATATGATATGGGATGCAATTGCAATTACGAAAATGGAGGCTGAAGATTATCGTATAAATATAGGCGAAAGAATGGAACTCGCCTATGATGGTGTGTATATGTATGATGGCACACCCTATGATGGAATTTTGGCACTTAATGATACAAACTTCCGCTACGGTGATGTTGGTCGGAGAGGATATACCATTGAATCTGCATATGGCGATACAACATATGGCATTTCAGTTATTCTAGTGAATAACCAAACGAGTGTCATTTGGGATGGACTCATTATTAACCTCTCAGTTGAAAATAACCGAGTAAGTATTGGTACAACAGTAACTATTCAGAACTCAGCGACCTATGCATTTGATGGAGCTATTTTTGATGGGTTATTGCATTTGAATGACCCTACGGATTCATTGCCCTTTGTTGGGATGCGTGTTTACACGGTCCTACCGGAACTAATCATTCCGGGATCTTTCGGAATCAAAGCTGTTGTTACCAATGATGAAATTACTGTTATCTGGGATGCCCACGAGGTTTCTTGGAGTGGCATAGAACGTGAACGCTGCGACTTAGGTGATTCAGTCCAGGTTAGATTTAGAGTGATATACGCATATGATAGTGTGCTGTTTACAGATCTTGAGGGAACTCTAACGATAAACGGTAGAGAGGCAACTTATGACTCATTCAATCAATACTGGTATATCTCAGTATCACAAAACGAACCCGGTCAATTCCAATATCAGGTCGATAATGTAACAGACTACACAACAGCTGTGAAAACTCTTATTCATACCGCTGAATATGTCACTGCTAGATTCGACAGTGTTTATGTGTGGCTTGCGGGAGTTAGCAACTCAGAGAGAGATGCTATTGCTCCTGTCACCTTGAATGCTACAGTAGGAAGCAACATCATCGTTTACTTCCAGCTGCGGTATATGTCAGACAACACTTCCCTTGATGGTTCAATTGCGACGGTCTTCATCAATGGTGAAGAGGCGATATTCAACACTGCAACCCAGCGATGGGAAGCAACATTTGTTGGGACTGGTATTGGTATTGTGATTTATCACATTGATTCATTCCAAGACCAGTATGGACTAACTCAGGTGGACCATAGGAATAAAGCACCTAGTGTGAATTGGTACATTCCACCTATTCCACAAGATGTTCTATACATTGGCACTTTTACAATAGCTAGTCTCGCTGTTGTATTATTTATCACTAGAACTAGGAAACGAGTTACCAAACTTGAGCATGCACTCTCACCGGAAGAGCTCCTCTCTCTGGAAGAAGTTGGTATTTCGAGTAGTATGAGAGAGCAAATCATCACTCAACTTGAGTGGTTGCGAGATTTATCTGAGGATATTCCATTCACAGGTACTGCTGTTCTCACGGTACTAAATGAAGAATTAACGAAGGCTAAACAAATGTACATTAGGGCATTTGAATTAGAACCCCCTACAGAACCTGCTGGTAAGCGATTGAAAGAGATGCTACTCGAACGTATTGATTCAGTCCTGAAGGCAATTGAAAAAGAAATGGAACGTCGCTAATTCTACTCGGTTTCAGTTACTTCAACCGTTAGGTTTCTGAAGGTCTTTTCAAGCAGGAGATCGGCTTCTTGTTGGACTTTGTCACTCAGAACTTTTCCATGCCAATTTTCGGGCGGACAAATCTCAAGAAATCCTTTGAGAAAATTGCTTAAAGAAATCCTTGCCATGAAATTCTCTTTGTCAGCAATTAATGCTCCCATGTATTCACCTTGGTGTTCCATGATGATTGTCTTTCCCTCATGTGTTAAAGATCTAATCCTTCCTGCATCTGGAAATAACTCAATACCAACTGAAGTGACTGCAGAGAGTAATCCGTATACCAGTAAATCAGCTTTTTGAAGTATAGTATTGAAATCATAGGTATAGATAGGAAGACCGTCCTTTGGTTTCATTATCACGAGTTGATAGAGCTTCACAGGAACCACAATAGGTTTTCGTGATAGCTCCATCTCCATGAGCCTAGCAAAGACTCCAGGGATCTCTTCCAAACTTTCTTCAATATCTAATTCTTCCAACTCACTCCTTTCCGATTCAAAGGGAGGTCTCTCTAGACCTTGAACTTCCTTTATCTCTCGATTAATCACATTTACAACACTGGTGAGATTATTCTCAAGTGCCAATGTTTTTGCCCTCAGCAAATCATGCTTGGCTCCAACTAGATCTTTTGCAGTTCTTTTGAGGATTGCTCGGAGGAGTAATGATTCAACCATTCCTGGTCCAAGATTCTGTTCTTCAGCAATTTGAGTCAGATTCTCAGAATAGTTGAAAGCAGCTTTGTAGTCTTTTTCTTCACCATGAATCTGGTATCTTTTCAAATGAACTGATGCGAGCTGAACTTGTGATTTAATGACATAATCAAACATGTCACCTATAACCGCCATATTAAGCGCTTTTTCAAGTAGTTTAATTGCATCGTCTAAATTCATTCGTTGGTGTAGTATAACACCCCTAGTATAACTCATAATGACGTTCCCTGCATCAAAGGCTTTTTCGCCTTCGCTCTTTTCAAAAAGAGGGCTACTGGAATCGTCAGTCACGAGTATTTTCACTCCGATTTAATTTTGAAACTCCTATTAGAATAATATAGAAGGAAGTATGACAAAAAGTTATTCCAGATTGGTTTTTTCTATTGCGATATTGCGGGATTCTCAGCAAATGTACATTCACGCCTTCTTTACTCCGATGATTCAATTCTCCTACGTAGAACTGAGATGAACAAAAGCATGATTATTGAAACCCCCAGTATTGCGAGATACAGAGAAGGCATTCCCAAATGAAAGAATGGTTCGTAAATCATCGGTATAAGAGCAACACCGAAGAAAGATGCTGATGTAACAATTCCAGCTAACGCCCCTCTACGCTCAGGAGAAAGAACTTGACTGAATGTGATCATCAGAGGAAAAAGAACTCCTCCTGCCCATCCCATTAATGCAAGTGCAAGAGCAACAAATGGAATTGAATTTGCAGCAGTTATATCACCAATGAGGAGGAACAGTGAAAGTGATGTGAAGAGGGGAATCGCACCGATTGCAATTGAGAAGCCAATTCCTTTTTCTCGAATTATTCTTCCAAGTGAAATTCCAGCAACTGCTCCTAGGACACCTGCGATAAGGAGCATAATTCCTGTAGTGGTTTCACTTGCGGCCCCTGTCAATCCACGTGAAGTCCAGACGAGTGTTCCAAGATATGTCAGAGTGATTAGAAAAGTTGTTATCAACATCAGTAAGACAACAGACTTTCTTAGTTCAATTTTCAGATTGATAACTAATTGTCGTATTCCTGAATCAGGTGGAGTTCTTTTCGGAGGTCTTTTCGCGAGGGAGAGTGCTACAAGGCCTAGAAAAGCAATTGAGAGCATAAGAAGGTAATAATACTCCCAACCTAGAAGTGCAACCTGTCCAGCAATGAACGGTCCTAGTCCAACTCCAAATGACGCTAGACCAGAAGCAATTCCCATCCTTTTTGGAATATCTTGAGGATTTGCACTGTCAGACAGCAATGCAAGCAGAACAGGATTCACAAATCCAAATCCAATTCCAGCAACCAAGTGTCCAAAAGCGAACATTGTAATGGATGATGAAAACGATATCAGGAAGAGTCCTGCCAAGAAACCAATGAGACCACATACAATAACTGGCACTCTTCCATAACTGTCGGATAATGCTCCTGAAAAGAGCTGGAAAGTAGCAAAGGGGAACATGAATGAGGGAATCGAAATCAGAACTGCTGTAGGATCCACAAGGAAATCTGCAGCCACTGGACCTAGAAGGGTCAAAACTGCATTCCCAACTAGGGGTCCAATCCCAAACAGGATATATGAAACCAACTCGATTGTTCTGAAGCTCTCCGGCTGTCCGAATTGGCGTTCAATGGGTTCTACTTCATGTTCACTCATGATTTTGTGACCACCTGCTCAAAGAAGTTAACCATTGTTAAATGCTTTGGTCTGTTGAATAGTACCTGTAAAAACTAACCTTCAACTTCTGTAGATAGCTTTCCAACCATCTCTTTGCCGTACTCTTCTCCTTGTGAGTCTCAAGAACAGAATAAGCTTGTTTGATGAGTCCTATGTCAGGAAGGTCAATAGCATCAATTGATTTCCCGTCCTCAATCTCAGAAATGATGAATTCATGGAGCTCCTTGAAGAATTTGATCTGGACATCTAGGTGTTTATCAGCATCATGAATCACATCACCGTGACCAGGAACGATGATCTTGACTTTCATCCTCTTGAACTTCTCAAACGCAGCAATATGTTCTGCAGGGTTGCCATCACTCTTGGGACGGTTTTGATAGAAACCCATGAAGGGTAGTCCAAAGTTGGCACTCCTTTCAAAGATGAGATCACCCACGAATAAGACTTTGTCTTTTGGAACTAACGCAACACTTGAACCAATCGTATGACCACCGACATGTTGAAGTTCCAGCTGATTGCTTTCTCCAAGAATAAGCATATCGTCGAATGTTTCAACATTCCACTTTCCCAATTTGACACTTCGAGGAATATCTTCGTAACATTTTGTACTAATAACGAGAGTGATGTCCTTGAATGCGCTCATTCCTTTTCTATGATCAGGATGAGTATGTGTCAAAAACATATGACTCACAGGAAGATCGAAATGAGTTTCTAATGCACAACGCATTGATTTACCAATTTCAGGGGAGTCGCCTGATTCAATTGCCACAGTACTTTTTCCAATAGACACCCCACCAAGAGTTGAACATCGCCGTTTCCTTTGAGTTGATGTATCCACTACAACTCCTGATGTCAGTTCATCAAATTGAACCATCTGAATCATGGAGTCAGAGAATCATGGACTAATAAGTAACTTCCATTTAATTCTTGAAAACTGAGTAGCTTATCTTTAACCTCTGTTAATGCCTAGCATTAGGTGTGAGAGGTACTTTCTATACTGCACTCATGTAATTATTTCGCATTCATGGCGTTCATTCTCTCAGGGAAGTCCTACTCTTCTAGCAGCCTGTTGATGTCGTCTACTTTTATCTCAAGTGCTGATAATCTCTCTCCCATGTTCTCCATCTTTGCCCTCATTTCAGCTCCCATTTCTCCTCCCGGATCTTGTTTAATTATGGTTCCAGTGAGGACAAGGGTCAATATGATGACTGGGATGGAAAATCCAGCATAGTCCCCGAAATAGCTAAGGACACCGATGATGATCGCACTTCCGATCCAGACGCCAGCTATCGCTGTTCCTCTATAATCCATTCATTTCTTTTCTCCTTTTTAATGCACTAGGTGATATTTCGATGCGGAATTCCTTCAACTTGTAGTATCTCAGGGCTCTAGCCTCGTCTTCTAGAAGTACTGTTCTTGTTTCGACTAGGTCTGCTTTTTGGAGTTTGTTGAGGTGAACCTTGGCGAGTGCTCTGCTTATGCCGACCTCCTTAGCTATCTCGCTGAGATATTTCTCACCGTCAATCAGGGAGGTAAGTATCTTGAGTCGATACTCGTGGCCCAACGCGCTCAGCTTTTCTATGAGGTCTGTGTATTCCACATTCTTCACCGACAATTACATGTAATAAAAAAATTACATATAAGTATCTCTAACCCAGCAATGGATACTTTCATCAAGGCAACAGCAGTCTTCTAACTTGGTCACTATCCACTGAACCGACGCGCTTATCTGTCACCTTCACCAATGCACACCTTTGCGTGTGAGGTCAGGAGGATGTGCAAGCACTACGAAACATCCGACGATGTGTTCGTGGACAGCTTTTCTGGTATTGGTGGCCATCATACCTATCAAAAGGACCTTCTTCTAACTGATACAATCGGAAACATGCATACAATTTATTCGAAGTCTATGCGTAGTACAATCGAACCCTGAGATGCGCTCTTGTATCTGTAGGCATCTCTCGCGCTTTCTTGACCTCTGGATTCTCAAGGGCGTCCTCCATGGTGAGTCTAAGATCTTCCTTTGATACGCTCAGTTGGACTTTGTCACCTACTGAAGCTACAACGTTTCCGGGCACAAGAATGTCAACATCAGATTTTAGACCGACCGCCTCAAGTGACTCCTCAATGAAACCCCCACCTGCTATCAGACAGACTGCATCAGTATCAAAATCGACGTCAACTGCATTCCCGACTTTTTCACCGTCTTTATCGACAATGTCCAGCTTTGTCAGGTCAGACCATCGAATCTCATCTGGTTTTATAGCACCCTTGTCTAGAGTGGTCTTCAGACTATTCACATTGGTGTTCAATTGAACTCTGTCACCAATCACACTGATGAGTGTTGCATCAAGAACAGGATCCTTATCCGGTTTAATCTTTGCAGATTCGAGGAACTCCTCCCATCTAGAACCAGCAAGAATGAATTGAGATAGTTTGAGTTTTCCATCAAAGATAAAAGTCAGATCATTGATCCTTCCTACTTTTTCTCCACTAGAATCAACCACATCGCAATCCCTCAATTGCTTGCAGTTTATTGGTTTTAGAACATCCACGAATGTCACACCTTTGTTGGGACTATTCAGAATCCAAATTAAACCCTTCGAATGAGTCCATTCTATGATAGGTCTTCTAGTCAATGGTTAAAGTCACCTCATGCCGGTTTTGTCTAACGTTTGGCGCTGACCAAACACCTTATATAGATTTGTGACAGTGGAACGATAGGGAAAAACGTAACGTTCCGGAAATACGGAATGAATAACTGGAGCGTTAAGGTATTCGCAAAGGTGTAAACAATGCTCAAACCAGGTTTCAAAACAGACGATGAAGTTACAATTACTTCAGCAGAACCGGTATTCTCACTCCAACGAGTGATTGCAGGTAGATCAGCACGCCTACTAGTTGCTCTTGCAGGTGCCATAGGATTGTTGTATCTGGTTGCATTGATGCCCGGGTTATTCCTCCTTGTTCTTCCAGGTGAGATCGCTGCACTAGGAAAAGTGTATGATGAAGCACGCATCATCAGGTATCTCAAGTATGGTGAGCCACTACAACCAGAACACTGGGAGGACACTGAAACTATGACTGAGAGAATAAGGATCAGCGCATCTGACAATCATGATGCATTGGAGTTCTCAAGATGAGAATCAAGAAGTCTCTCTACTTAGCACTGTCTATCTCCACGGTGGCCCCACGTACTCCGAGTGGGGTCACCCCCATTCTTTTTGAGGTGAAATAATGAGTTGGCCAAGTAATTATCCAGACACGCCAGATGAACCCGTTGAAAGAAAACCTTCTAGTCCGCCACCACAGCCAGGAGGTCTTTTGAAAGATTTCGCTGTTGGTTTCAAACTCGCAGCGAAGAACTTTCTTTCTTATGCCCTAGCCATGCTTGGAGTCATATTAGTGACATTTGTTCTTCTAGTAATAATTCTCCTCTTCATTGTACTTCCAATAATCCTCACATTTGGTATTCCGTTCCTGATCAGCCTACTGATGTTCATAGAAGAAACCTTCACAACAGCAACTCAGCTAAGTCTAGTTGGGCTTATTCTAGTCCTGTTCCTCCCAATTCTTGGACCATTCTTTGTTGCTCTAGGATCACTATTTGGAATGTCGAGAGAGGTTGTTGAAAGTGATGGAACATATGCAGAATCAGCCTTCTCTTGGTATGGAAAGAAAGCATTGTCTCTAGTTGGAGGAGGAACGATTCATTTTCTAGTGACTCTCGCTCCGTTTATTGTTGCTTTCATAGGGATAGCTTATCCAACATGGAATCCTCCCACGAATGAAAGTCTTCGACTCATAATCCCAGCAGCTGTTCTCTGGGTCTTTCTGAGCAATGGAATGCTATCATTGACATTCCCAGGAATAATTGATGGATATTCAGCAGTTCGTGCAGCAGCAAGATCTGTAAGACTTACCGCTCAGTTTCCAGGACGAGTTCTTGGTGCATGGACCATAATGTTTCTGATAATAGGACTTCCCGTATTCTCTCTGATCAACGAAATTGCATTCATCTTTCCACCCTTCATTCCCATTGGATTATTCGAGCCCTATGCGGGATTGATCACCCTTGTCCTAGTGTTCTATGTAATTCCAGCATTTTCCATTGTGCTCACAAGGATCTACATGATACTGACCGCGCGGGTAGATGCAACGTATACAGTTGACAGCGAAGGAGGCGATACTCTATGAATCCTAAAGTATCCACAGAACCAATCAAGGAATTTGTGGTTGTCACAAATCCCAAAATCATCAAACTACTATTGGACGCAACACGAAAAGAGATTGTGTTCAACTATCTCGTAAACGAACCTATGACAGTAAAGCAGCTTGCTGATGCGATGAAGAAGAAACCAGGCACAGTTCTTCATCATGTTCAGAAGCTTAAGAACGCAAATATCATCAAACTTGTCGAGACTCGAGAAACTACAAGAGGGATAGTTGAGCGATACTATCGTGCCGTAGCTAGAGAGTTTCGCCTAGGTATCAGCGAGAGAATGAGCTCATACGATGAAGCCCCCGTATCTAGGGACAGAGTCAAAGCTGCTCTCTTGGCAATGTCTACATTGGGAGTTCATATCCCTGAAGCCCAACTTGATCATGCAGGTACATTACTCCGAAAACTGATGGATATTGAAGAACAAGTTGCACGAGCATACGACAATCCTGACAATCATGCGTATCAAGCATTGCCGCCCGCCACGCGAAACGACATTTCAACAAGGATGTCACAATATCTGTTGTCTCGGAACGCAACTTATCAGAAAACTCTCAACGAGTGGAATGAGATCTTGGGATTCCATCTCAAGAGACTCACAGTTGTGGAGTAATGAACCATGTCAAAAAAGCATGCCGTATTAGTCATCAGTAGCATTCTCTTGCTACTGATGACATCTTTCTTTCCAGTCCAAGGGAATGGAATCATTCCAAGTCAATCATCATCTGAACGTGACTATTGGCCAACAAATGGTTGGCAAAACGCGACTCCCGAAGAAGTCGGGATGGATTCAACCAAGCTTGAAGATATGATGGACAGAATTGACGAAAATGGGATACTCATCGATTCTCTACTAATTGTGAGAAATGGCTATCTGGTCTTCGAGAAATATCCAAGATATTATGATGAAGATTCAAGGCACATCATCCATTCTTGCACGAAGAGTTACACTTCAGCCTTGGTTGGAATTGCCCTTGAAGAAGGCTACATTGATAGTGTAGATGACAAGTTAATTGATCTACTACCAAATCGGACAATGGAGAATCTTGATGCTAGAAAAGAGGCCATCACGCTTGAACACCTTCTGACTATGACTGCAGGGTTTGAGTGGGATGAATGGACTGAACCCTACAGTTCGTATTTGAATAGCCATTATCAAATGTGGACTGCCAGTAATAATGTGCAGTATATTCTTGATTTACCAATGGCATATGACCCAGGGGATGTGTGGACATATAGTTCAGGTGCATCTCACCTCTTGGGTACTATAGTAACTGAGGCTACTGGAATCGACCTCTTCGACTACGCCATAGAGAAGCTGTTCACTCCACTGGGTATCCAAGCGTCTGATATATTCTGGCCCTCGGATAATCAAGGACAATATTGGGGAAGCGGCGGAGCAGAAATGATTCCTCGAGATATGGCTAAATTTGGATATCTCTATCTTAACAATGGAACATGGGATGGTGAACAAATCATTCCATTGGATTGGGTTGAGAAATCAGCTGACACTCAAGTCGAGTTTAATGATTTCAGTGGCTATTCCTATCAATGGTGGACTTACCCAACTGATATTGTCAATGTATATGCTGCACAGGGATATCAGGGACAGTTCATTTTTGTAATTCCAGAACTAGATATGGTTGTGGTATTCACTTCTAGTGTACCACCATATGAATCCTATCCACCACCAACGATCCTCTTTGAATACATCATTCGAGCAGTGGGATCTGGACAAACACAGCTAGGTATGTTTGGAAGTACAATTGCATTTCTGTCACTCGCACTCACAGCACCAATATTACTCGCAGGTGTATTCTATCGAATGATTGTAAGAAAATGGAATAAGGAGTTGAGAAGATGATTCAATTACTCGAAATCGCAGCTGACCAAGCTATTATCATTGCAACTGCAATACCAATTGTTACAGCCTGTCTATTCATCCTGATCATCCCGTGGTTAAGGAAAGGATCACAAACTAGGATGAGAAGGTATCTATCGTATTTAGTCAAACCACCTCGCATAGGTCCCCTCAATTCACAGGACCCGAATATAGAGCTCAGAAGTAATTCCTTGTGGAGAGAGATCAAAGTCAGACTCTTTTTTGTCTACTTGGCAATCGGACTCTTCCTAGCCTGCTTCATGATTAGTGAGCTCTATGAAGTCATATTTGACATTACACTCCCAGTTTCACAAGGTAGCACTGGAGAAATGAGAACCGTCAGTTCTGTTGCATTCATGAGCATCTTCAATGCAGGATGGATTGGAGCACTACCATGGTACGGGCAATTACCTGCTCCTTCAATTTTAGGTACATACCACGATTCATGGGGTTGGATATTCTTCACATCTGCAATCACGGATAATCCTAATTTCTTTACAACTATGGTCTTCATACTGCTTTTGATGTCATTTGCATCAGGTCTCGTATTTATGGCGCCACTGATTAGCAAGACAATACGTGAATCATTCTTACCCTCTATGTTCTTCTACATGACTAGTCTATTGGTCTTCACAAAAGCAGCCATTGGTGCAAGTGCACAAGTATTATCGCTTCTATTAGGAGGTTCAATTCGATATGGACTTTGGACAATCACAGGAGAGATGATTCCTAGGCTTTACGAAGGATTGCTGTATGGCTTACCAATACTTCTTGCTATGTTCAGCTTGTTCATGTTCCTAGGAAGGAAACTATGGCAGGTTCACTATTCAGACCTGAAATCAAAGAGATGGTTTATGGTCTTTGTTACTCTGATATTTTGGCTAAGTCTTTTCATCTCGATGAGCGGGATATGATTCAGATGCTAGGGAAGGAGTTGACATCATTATGATTCAGATACTTGAACTTACAGAAATTCAAGCGAACATTATAGCGATAGTGCTCCCACTCATCATGGTAAGTGTGTTCATCTTAATCATACCAAGCCTAAGAGATGGATCTAGTAGTACGTTTAGGAGATATCTCTCCTATTCGGTCAAACCTCCAAAAATTGGTTCAGACAAAGCGAAACTCTACTTCTATTATTCTGGAATTGTATTGTTCTTGGTCAGTTTCATGGTTAGTGAATTTTACGAGGTGATTCTTGACCTAATTCTCCCCGTCACTCAAGGCAATACTGGAGAGATGAGAGAAATCTCAACTATAGTCTTCCAAAGCCCATTCAATGCAGGGTGGATTGGATCATTACCATGGTTAGGAAGAATCATGTACCATGAAACTTGGAACTGGGTCTACTTCACTGCAGCTTTCACAGACAATCCAGACTTTCTCGGAACATTGAATGCATATCTGACGTTATTTTCGATTGGGGTAGGGATAGTTTTTCTAGCCCCCCTAGCTATTAAGACAATCAGACATTCTTTCCTCGCATCAATGAGCTTCTTCACAATCGGGATGGCTATATTTGTAAAAGCTTCTGTCAGCAGTCTAGCCTACGCGATTGCACTCGCTTTCTTGAATGCAGAATTAGAGTTTATCACTATTGTTGCTACAGGCAGCATGATTCCAGATCTCTGGTTTACGATAGTAGTGCAATCTCTGATAGTCCTTGCTATGTTTGGGTTCTTCGCTGTTCTTGGTCGAAAATTGTGGAGAATATACTATCCAGACTCTCAATCAAGAACTTGGTTCACAGGTTACATAGCTCTGAACTTCTTGCTAGGAGTCATCATTACAATTCTGGTGGTGTAATAATGAAACATATTGCGACATCAATCATCATTGTTCTATCAATTCTATTGAGTGTATCAATAATTCCAACTCATGCATATTCGGTTGCTCAAGGTGATATTGTCAGAAACTATTGGCCAACAAATGAGTGGCAGAACACGACACCTGAAGATCAGGGATTGGACTCAAACATTTTGAACCAAATAGATGAAATGATTGTTTTGGAAGATATCGAAGTCGATTCGGTCATTATTGTCAAGAATGGCTACATTGTATATGAGAAATATTATGGCCTTTGGTCACAATACATCGTGCATACTATTCAGTCATGTACTAAGAGCTTTATGTCAGCTCTTATCGGTATCGCTATCGACCTGGGGTATATTGACAATGTGAGTCAACCAATTCTCGATTTCTTCCCTAACTATACTATTGACAATTGGGATCCAAGAAAGGAAAATATCACCTTATTTAACTGCCTTACTATGTCAACTGGATTAGAATTCCATGAGGTCGATATTCCTTATTCAGATCCAGAGAATGACCTGTTTGCTATGTATAGAAGTGGCAATATGTGGCAATATGTCCTAAATCGTCCAATGGAATATGACCCTGGAACACACTGGTCTTACAACTCCGGGGGGATTGAACTACTCGGGGGTGCTATTGAATATGCCACTGGTTATTCGGTAGCAGATTTTGCTGAGGAGTTCTTGTTTGAACCTATAGGTATTGATTATTTTCAATGGTGGAAAGAACCAGCAAGCAATCAATATGGTTGTGGAGGTGGATTACACCTTAGACCAAGAGACATGGCTCGATTCGGTTATCTCTATCTGAATCAGGGAAATTGGAATGGCACTCAAGTCGTTTCATCAGAATGGGTCAATGTATCAACACAAATGTACTTCGATACAGGTGGCTGGTATCTCTATGGCTATACTTGGTGGGGAGTTCCTGAACAACCTTTCTACGAAGCAACTGGACACTATGAACAGAAGATCTATGTCTTGCCTGATCACGACACCGTTTGTGTTTTCACCGGTGATATTGCAGATGAAGACTGGCATCCTACAGATTACTTCGTGATGGAATATGTTTTACAAGCCGCGGCAGGCGCAGACGCTAAAGACACAATCTTGTTGGGTCTATACATATCAATTCTAGTCATCTTTGTGGCTCCGATGCCAATTATGATGGTGAAACACCGACGTTAAATCACTGAATCTTTCGCTGAAACTTCAAAGTAAAGTAGGAAACAAATCCTACAAAGACAAGTGCACTAAAAACCGTAAACCACTCTACCAACGGACCTCCAATGTAAATTGCAAAAACCAAACTAAGTAATGTAACCACTAAACCGTAAATGGCAGCTGGTTTTGAGAAATACGGATGAACTAGAAGTGAAAGGCTGATCAGAATCAATGTAAAGAAATTCAATTCGAAAAAGAGTGAAGATGCCTGCATATGCGGTGCTCCAAGATCCTCAGAATATACACCAATCATGATGAGAGCAACTGCTGCAACTAGTCCAATTATTTGACCAATAATGAGGAAATACCTTGCTGATGACTTCTCCTCATAGTACCAGTCTTTGAGTCCTATGAAGAATGGAACGAGTGCTACTCCTGTCAATATACATCCCCAATTATAGAAATAGGCTCCAAAAGGACTATAGTTGAAATTTCCTAGACGACTCAGATAGTGAGTAGCTGGTCCATAGGGATCAGGATAGAAAGCCCAAGATATCAATGTGAATGCGCAATATAATACAATAACAAGAATACCACTTAAAGTTGACAAGGGCCATTTAGTAAATTGCTTAGCCAAAATTCTCACTACTATTCAAGTGTCATTACTCACTTATGAATACAATTGGAAGAGATGGCTAAAGACATAGCATTTCACACCTAAACTTCCACACCAAACACCAGTGAGATGAAAAAACTGACTGATGATGACATGAATTATTGAAGATTCCACTCATTTTTCAAATAATGAATTGAAAGCAAATGAATCGTTGATACTTTTGAAATTTGATGCAGAAAAAAAGAAAGATTTTCGGGCTCCCCTAGCAGGAAGCCCGGTATGATGAATAATTAACTTCTATTGCTAATACCTGCGACGCCTGTCACGGTTACCGTAGCCGCCACCACCGCCACGTCGATCTCTACGGTCTCTTCCACCGTATCCACCGCCGCCGTAGCCACCGCCACCGCCACCACCGTAGCCTCCACCACCATAACTGCGACCACCGCCACCGCCGTATCGTCGACGACGCTCGTCTTCATGCTCTTCAGCACTCATATCAACTTCTTCGTTGACTTCTTCGATAGCTTCCTCAGCCTCCGCTAGTTCTCCGTACTTACCAATGTTAAGTCGTAGATTACCACGGAATAATCCGGTGTAGCCATTTTTCAAAAGGTAGGTGGTACCAGGTTTCATCTCATCGATGCTGTTGTCCCAAAGGGGTACTTGAACACAACCAGTTGAGTCCCCGACAGTTGCGTCGGCAACACGGTGAGTCGCCCCATCATTGCGGGACGTGACCTCACGCTCTTCTCCAATAGCAACCACTTTGAAAGCAATTGTAACATTCTTCATTCTCGGCTTTAGCTCAGCCACTGTAGCCTCAATAGGCTCACGTTCTTGATAACTCATCGTATATTCTCTCGCTTCTGCGATAGCAGGACAATAAAAACTGGGTGTTCTTCAATGGGTATGTGTGCGAATTCGTGTAGACCCCGCCAGACCACGTCTCGAAGGCCGCATGCTTGTATCTGCCTGCACATTTTTGCTGAGTATGTTCCCTTAAGAACTTGTGTACAGTGGCTATTGACCCTTAAACAATGTAAAAAGAAAAAGAGAGTTTAACGGACCAAAAAAAGAGTCCGTATAGATTCTGGTTGGGCTAAAGTCGACTAGTATCTGCGACGATTGTCACGGTTGCCATAGCCACCGCCACCACGACGATCTCTGCTTCCGCCACCGTAGCCGCCGCTGTAACCACCGCTGCGGCCATATGAACGACCGCCACCACCACCGCCATAAGAACGACCACCGCCACCATAGCTACCTCTACGACGATCATCTTCGTGTTCCTCAGCGCTCATGTCAACCTCTTGATTGACTTCTTCAATCTCATCATCAGCCTCGGATACTTCTCCGTATTTTCCGATGTTGAGTCGAAGATTACCTCGGAATAGTCCGGTGTAACCGTTCTTCAGAGTGTAGGTTGTTCCAGCTTCAATGTCATCGATGGAAGAGTCCCACAATGGAACTTGAACAGTACCTGTCGAATCACCGACTGTTGCATCTGCAACACGATGAGTGGCTCCATCACTTCGTGATGAAACTTCACGTTCTTCGCCTGTAGCAACCACCTTGAAGGTAATTGTTACATTTTTCATTCGTGGCTTCAATTCAGCCACTGTAGCCTCAATAGGCTCACTTTCTTGATAACTCATGGTATATTCTCTCGCTTGTGCGATTAACAGGTCAAGCAAAAACAGGGTGTTCTTCAGTGGGCATGTGTGTAATCGTATTGACCCCTCACCGGGCCACATCTCGAAATCGCCTTGGAATTGATATTCCTGTGTGTGTTCGCTGCGAGAGTTACCTTAAGAACTTGTGTACAGTGGCTTTTTCATTTTAGAATCTTCACTATTGTTCCGTAATAGATAATAAAGCCAGAATACATCTGTTTCAAGAATAAAGTGAATGACAAACACAAGATGCTTGCAGGAGCCCTAACAATAGTGGTTATTCTAGTTGTTACATTCATTGTTATAGCTCCTCCACTAGAACCAACAGTCGTTTCTTCAGAGTTTCCAGATTTCATCACGAAAAATGATGACTACTTTATAACACGTATTGGATCTGTTCCAAGTATAGACCGGGAAACCTATCGGCTTGAGATAACAGGACTAGTTGATAATCCTACGAACTTCTCCTTGCAAGAATTACAGTTAATGAATCTGACTGAATTACCCCTCACCGTTGAGTGTATTGGTAATCCAGCAAATGGACCCTTGGTAGGAACTGCAGTGTGGAAGGGTTTCATTGTCCTTGAGCTGCTAGAATCATTGGGCATCTCCGAGAATGCTACTGGAGTCAAATATCGTGCTGCAGATGGTTACTATGCTTCTCATACCTTGTCACAACTAGAGAATAACGGAGTCCTTGGAGCTCTCTACATGAATGGAGTTGAAATTCCACCTGTGCATGGTTTTCCTCTTCGAATCTTAAATCCTGGATACTATGGTGTCAAACAACCAGCTTGGGTAACTGAAATTACAGTAATTGATACTCCCCTTCAAGATTATTGGCAGGATCGTGGATGGGATACTTCACCACCAATGGAAATTGACACCAAGGTATTCTTCCCTGCTAATAATTTTGTAATCAATATGAGCCAAATTCTTAGTGTGGGAGGATGTGCATTTGGAGGAACTCGTGTCAAGCTTGTGGAATACACAATTGATGATGGAGAAACCTGGAACAATGCAACAATCGTTCAACAGATTGATGCTGACAATGTCTGGGTATTCTGGCAGGCTAATGTTAGTTTTCCTGTAATAGGTCAGTTTGTTATTCAGATAAGAGCGACTGATATTCACAACCATGCACAGAGTCAATATGATATCGATGCTCTTGATGGAACCAGTCTATGGTCCCGACTAAATATCAACGTGATATGATTGGACCTCATTCCGAGTCTTCTCATCTAGCGATATTTTTTCTTGCAATGACTGAAGCTATACCAGTGCCAACATTTCTTATGCCACCAGTGAGGACGCCAACCTTTTGTTGCATCATAGATTTGACCATCGTCTACAGGCATAACAAAAGCACATCTCTTCTTATGATGCGGCACATATACGAATACAGAGCCGATTGTTTCACCACCTCTACCATCTGCCGCGAGGAAAGTTATCTCATAGACCCTACCATTGCCACATCCAGACCTCTCTGCTCTCAACCAAGCGATGTTTGACCCAACACCATATGCATCGGGGCACCATCCCACAAACTCATCACTTGTGATGTTCAATATTGTAATGAGCACGTCATCGCCATCTGGATCTGATACTCCCTCTATCCATATTGGCACAAATTTCCCATTTGGAGGCCACAAGAACTCAATGCTTGGAGTTGCAAGTGTAACATTTGGTGGCCTGTTATATGGTTCAGCTCCAGCTCCAAATAGAGAGAGATGTTTTACGTAAGCCCAAACATATCCAGCATATCCTTGACCGTAAAGCACCACATCTGTGGTGTTAACACCACACTCCAACACCCAATCCAAGTCTTCAGTAAGCTTCGTCCACATTCCTGTTGATTCATCGAAGCAATAGAGCCCGATGGTAGATTCATCTAGATCATCGATATCATTTGCCAGTCCATCGCCTGTTCTATCGAGACAAGCAAGCTTGTAGTAAAGTTTGATCAACGTGACGTTTATCATGTCTGGTGTTCCATCTTCCAAAACCAAGTCTGTATCAAGATAGGTTCCAAGTGAAAATTCGTATTGCATGAGCCCAGTTGTACTATTCAGACTGTGAGGAGTTGACTGCTCATCGAATCTAGTAATGGTCATGATTGGTGTGACAGATTGATCTAGTGAAACATAGATGATAGAATCTGTGCGCTTTAGAGTATCGATGTCATTTACGAGGAAATAGATACTATATTCGCCATTTGCATACTCAAACGCAGGAATAGTCTTGTACTCTAGGAACACTGAATCAGGAGATACCGTTACATTCTTTCTATTGAAGATATTAATCACTCTAAAGACATCTTTTGCCTTGGCTTCTGAAAGCATGATTATCGTTTGTGTTTCGTTCCAGACTCCATATCTGACTACATAGTCAAGTTCAGGAGTAGCTAGTCTTTCTACAGTATCTCCGCAGTCGACAAGAAGGTCAGCTATCAGAGAACCAACAGTACCTTGTGAGTCGTATGGATTTCCAATCAGAACCATCCGGCTAAAGTTTCTATAGTTAGCAAAGAACTCCTCAACCGTGACGTTGGACACAACCATGTGGTCAGAGAGCAAACCTGCAAACTGCAGAGATCCGGGATTCCCATCATGCACAACGACAACTTCAGCCTCAGCTAATGCTGCACCAACGCTTTCAGGATTACTATAGTTGCTCAGAGGACTCGTTCCGAAATCCAACTCAATGCCATCAGGACTCCCGTCACTATCTGTGTCATTTGATAGAGGGTTCATCATCATGAGAACCTCTAATCCATCAGTTACATTATCGTCGTCAGAGTCCTCATCCATCGGATTTGTTCCAATACGGACCTCAGCAAAATCCAGCAACAAATCCCCATCTGAGTCATTGCTCCAAGGATCTGTACCTAGATCAAACTCGGTTCCATCAAAGATGAAATCTCCATCTGAGTCTGGTGACAATGGGTCGGAACCCGCATCATACTCCTCTTTGTCACTTGCACCATCTCCATCCGTATCATTATTTCGCGGGTCCGTTCCAAGTTGCAGCTCCAATGGATCCAATAGTTGGTCATTGTCTGCATCTGGGCTCAATGGATCACTTCCAAAGTTGAGCTCAGTCCCATCATCTAATGTATCTAGATCTGAGTCATAGTGAATGATGTTCAGCCCAAGGCGGAGCTCGTCTGGATCCAAAACACCATCCTCATCAGAATCAACGCTCTGGGGATTGGAACCTAGCAGCCACTCGTCATAATCTGAGATGGTATCAAAATCACTATCAGTTAGATAGATGGAGCTATTCACGTGGACATCTGTCCCATGCGCTGTTGTGATTGTGATGGTCCAACCATTGGACTCGGTAGTATCTGTCAATGAGTCTTGGTCCCAATCTGTGACGTCATCCTCGAGGTCAGGTCTCATGATGATCAGGGTTTCATTGAACTTGATGACATGAGTTGAATTAGCTACATAGATGATGCCCTCATCATCGACATCTATTGCTAATGGATTACCTACCTCAAGAGATGCCTGCCAGATGAGTTCGTCATTAAACTTCAAAATACGATTGTTTCCAGTGTCAGCGACATAGATGTTCCCATCCGCATCCACTGCAACATCTGCAGGTCCATTGAGTGGTGTACCATCAGCTGAATATATTGGAGGTAAACCATCTGCAATCACGCCGCCAGAATCAAATATGTACACTTTGTTAGCAGGGTTATCAGCAACATAGATGAGACCATATGAACCAACATCAATACCTTGTGCCCCCTCCAACTCAGCCCAACCGAAACTATCCCGAAGATATCGAAAAGTAGAATCATATTTTCGAATGCTAGACATTCCCATATAGTCAAATGAGAGATAGACAGAGCCTTGATTATCAGCAGCCATTCCTTTGATTGGACTACTATATGATAATCCATAATCGACTATGTTTTGCGAGTAGATAGGTGTCCCACTGGGGGTTGCTTTAGTGATACGCTGCCACGGTGCACCAGAATTGTATTCTGCTATAAACTCAATTGTGATATGATTTCCGGAAGAAGGAATGAAATAACTCCCACTACCACTCCATACGATTTCTCCATTGCTACTGATCTCTAGTACCTGCCCGAAACGATTACCTAGATTATTATCAGGATTCACAATAGGACAAGGATTCAAGATCCTAGATAGCAACTTCCAAGAGCTACCGATTTTCTCAAAGACAAATACAGCTCCCATATTTGAATCGAATCCAGGAGCACCCACTGCAACAGTATTCCCAGAGTTGTCTATGGCAACTGAATATCCGAACTCGGAATTATCCGGTAGGCCAGGAACCTCCAAAGGAGTTTCCCACCAAGTACCACCACCATACTCGTAGATATACGCATATCCAGGTGCTGAGTCTACTCGTTCATTGAATCTTACTGCATGTTCATGGTAAGGTGCACCTACAATGTATGTATCCGAACCAGGTATATAATCGATTGAAAATCCAAACTCGTCATAGGCCATTTGACCTGGACCGATTGGAGGGCGCTCTATTGTCCAACCTTCATAATAATCTGGCCAATAATATGGATAACTATAGGAATCAAGGAGGGAACCGTCTGGATTGTTGTAGTGCCATTTGTAGTTCCACCTTAGATCATATACGCGTACGATGCCCTTATGAGCTGCTGAGTTCTGATGAGCAGTATCATCGTAGTTGTATGCGCTGACAGACAGACGTATTGTGTTCATATAATCTATTTTTGGTCCGGTATCAACTCTCATAGAAAGTATCCACCGTCCTTTTAGTTCAGGATCGGGAAGTATTCCATAATTGGGATTCTGAGGGAAACGATTTGCACCACCAATCCAAGCATGTGGTTCGAATTTGTTGTCGTAATCTTGCCACAACCACTCAATGATGGAAGAACAGGTGTCACCCTCTGTATCCCAGTATCGAAGGGTAGCAAAAATCCTGTACTCATTGTAACTGCGACTCGGTAGATCATGATGTCGCTCATCAATCGCAACACAACATCCCATTATACCATATTTTGATGGGCCGCCAAGATTACCAACTCGTGTCCATCCCGCCATTCCTCGTTGGAAGACGAATACAGCACCTGTTTGCGTGGGGGTATGATCGAAGTCCTGAAGACCCCACCAGAAGGGATATTGGCTTGATGGGTAGTATGACATCGTGGGTGCCCCAACAACAATAATATTTCCACTTGGGGAAATCGCTACTGAATAACCAAACATAGGCCAACCTGCTTCACCATTTGGATCTACATTTATGCCACAATCGATGTATGTTTGGTAATCCCAGTGTCGCCCATTTTTCACAAAGATCTGTGCAATATTGCGCCAAGGATCACCTATCACCATTGTCGCACCAGCAGCATCTATGGCAACTGAAGGAATACCGTTCCGAATTCTATTTTCCGGCGTATTCATGTTTGATGTAGAATATGGAGTAAACGAGTATGAATCCTGATTTGAAGTCCACTGCGTAATTCCAAGATTACCATCTGGTAAAGTAGTTTCAGCACAGGGTACAACAGATTCTGTACTTGGATTATAGATTCCAACCGGTGTTCCGTCTGAAGCATATTTTATAATTTGATTTGAATCTGCGACATATATATTCCCAGTCTCATCAACAGTAATGTCAAATGGATCAGAAGATGAGCTAAGACCAACAGCCCACTCTTCTTCGAACTCAATGTAACTAGCAGGACCCTCTACATCTATGACCCCATCACCATTTGTATCTTGGGAACAAGGATTCAAGCCATCTCGTCGCTCAATGAAATCACCAACACCATCGGAGTCTGAATCATTCATTCTTGGGCTAGAGTGTGCAATTATTGTGAAAGGCAAGAGTGGGTCGTTCAGGTAATTGAACTGAATTGTATCACCAGAAATTTCCAAGTAGTCGCGGACGCCATCGAAATCTGAATCAGGATTTGTGAAATTTGTGTGATAGACAAGCTCGTATTTGTCGTTCAAACCGTCCATGTCAGAATCGGCTAGAAGAGGATTAGAACCGATTTCCAGTTCGAATTTGTCACTGAGTGAGTCTCCATCAGAGTCAAATTTTACAAAATCTGTTACGGTTTCCTCGGAGTTTAGAAGTCCATCACAATCGAGATCGAGAGGAGTAATGAGTCGCCAAGCAGCAAATGATTCAATAGTGTCAGGAAGAACATCGATGTAAATAGTAAAGCTGCCTACATCATCATACGACTCTTGGTGACTATGATGAGTAATTGGGACGCAGAATAGCCAGTATGTCCACTCGTAGTAGAGTTGCGTAAATGTCTGCACTCTGATGTTCATTGGAAAATTAGGCATAGCAGTATTTGGTATGGCCCATACACCAGAATCATATTCTACACTACTGTAGTATAACATTGCTCCAGTTGAAGCATCAGACCAGTCTGCAGTCTGTCTGCTACTTGGAATTGGCAGATAGACGTTCTCCCAATTGTAAATGATGCCTGCTACGAAGATTGGATCGTAGAGCAGGCCTACATCTGAAGATGAACCAAGAGGAGTTTCGATGAGATAGTATGGATAGACATCACTCTTTTCAACATCACCTTGATGCTTGCCATACCAGAGCCCACGGAGAATTCCTCTGAAAGTTAATCTATCACCCACAGTCACTCCGTTGTTCGTCCAATCATCGATAATAAGTTCTTGATCTTCATCATATTCAAGGAGTGGATAGACCTGCGAATCAACTGAAGAGATAGCATCAATGATTTCATCAAATAGCATACCAATTAGGTCGGATAGAGTGGTAGTTCCACACCACCCAAGTATAATATCGATAATAGAAAAGATAGCAACAAAAGCTGCACCATACGGATTTTGAGAGATAGCTATCAACATCAAGTCTTTGATGTATCCCATGAGTGTCTTGAATAAAGCTTGAGTGAGCTGAAGGGGATTCAATCCGCCCTGTGTAATTGCAATGACTCCATAGATGGTCACCCCCACGTCTATAGCTATCGCAGCAATATCGAAAATACCACCTATACTCTTCCAAGTCTTCATCAAGCTGGTTTTTGCTTTTCCAATTGATTTGAACGCAAGTTTCCATTCCTTAAAGACACTCGTGGCTGCTTGCTTTCCCTGAATGGAGACCCTCCAACCTGCTTTTATCATGCTATGAAAACTTTCAACGGATCGCTGTGCTATCCTATAAGCTTCAATTGATCTGACCAGACCCTTACGAATCAAAGTAAATACTGAGATACTAAAATCAGTAATTGCATGAGCCCAATTGACCAAGTCCTCTAAGGGGATACGATAATCTAAATTCACTGAAGATAAATCAGTTGCAACATTTTCTCCTGATAGCCAGTAGAGTGAAAGGCTCATGACAGTAGCTAGAGTTTCATCATCCAGACCCCAGCTCTCGATTTCCTCCATAATTTCAGGGGTATCCAAGGATTGATACAGGACTTCACCATCAATTATTATTCGGTATTGCCATATGGTCTGCTTGACTTTTTGTGATGTGATATTAACAGCACTTGTTATCCCAGTGAATGAATCACCAACCTGATTAAAATCAGATAGATCTAGAATTCTGACATAACTCTCCAAGCATGTGATAAAGGGATAAGGTCTATCCAATACAAGTGAATCAAGAGCAGTTGGTATCATGTAATTAGCAATACTAGAAAGTGCTTCATCCTTCTGATTGAAAGATTGGGTAATGTTATGAATATCCCGACCAAGACGAGTAAGTTCGGATTTTATGTCAAAGACTCCGATGCTCGCATTCCTGAGAAATATCATATCAATAAGTGGTTCTGCGAGTGTAGTGTTCTGAGGTTCCTCACAATGGAAAATACCTGCTTCAGCACCATAGTCTTCTTCTAACAACAAGCCTGTAAGCATGAATGAATCATCGTATCTAGCTAGTTCTCTTGTTTCCGGAATAAAACCAGCATTTAGCAAATCAAAGACGCAAACGACTCCACCATCGTTTGTAGTCAATTGCCAGTCAACATTCGGTTCTGTAAGAGCTAGTGGTGAATTTGAAAAATCAGATACAAGGGTGAAAGTTCCTAGACTAGAATCATCTTCAATAACTGTGAACATTTCATTAGGACCAATGTCCTCACCATTTGCCGCTACAGTTCCTTCATTATCCACTGACAAATAGTTCCCGTTGAAAAGCTTGATTGCAACCTTGTCATTTCCAAGGTCAATCCATTGAAATGATTGAATTCCGCCCGTACCAGCTTCATTGACGTATACTCGACCATCTGCAGCAACAGAAAGATTTCGAGAGAGGTTTACATCAGCAAGCGCAGAGGCATTTTGATCCGATTGACCAAAGACTTTCCAGATGAGTTTCGCAGTGATGCTAAGTTCGGACGGAGTAAATTCAGGATAAACTAATCTTCCACTATATGCAACAATCTTGCCATACTGTTCTACCGGAAAGAGTGGAAGTTCAATTCCTTCCGGAGTGATACTGATACCATATTTGATGACATCAATTTGTTCAGGAAGATTGGATACACTAAGTTGAAGCATGGGAACAATGAACACATCAGAATCTGGTTGCCTATGAACGTCCATCATATTACCATGAATATCATAAGGCCAATCCCAGGTTTGGGATATGAGGCTGAGATGAGCTGGATCATCTGGCACTAACTGGAATGTCATATACATTGGATTCCCATTTGTTTCAATATCAAATGACATTTCTTCAAAACAGTCAGTACTGGTGAATGGAGAAAGGTCAACATTATCTTCAACACCATCACCATCATTGTCAAAGTCCCAACCGTTGACAATGTTGTCATTGTCTATGTCTTGAGAGATGGAACCAAACAGCTCATGATTGTCTGGGATGCCATCAAAATTCGTATCGGGCTCCAGAGGGTCGAGATCATTGTAGATTTCGAAGTCATCACTCAATTGATCAAAATCAGTATCATTGTTCATCCAGTCTGTCCCGATGACTCTCTCGACAGGATCGTAGATGGAATCCTCATCATAATCCGTCCTATTGATTAAAGGTGTAACTTCTTGCAATTGTTCGACTAGATGCCTTAGTGAGAATGCTTCTCTGGGAGGATTTGTGTTTGCAGGTAAACTATTTTCTACAACATTTTGACCTTCTTGTGTCATCATTTCCGTCCAATATTGAACATGATAGATTTCTGCAACCAAGAACATCCCAATGAATAACAACGCAATAGCTGCAGCTGTAGGTTTCCGCCTTTGCATCTCTCCCTCACCAACTCACGCGATGAATATTGAATGATATCTCTCTCCACGATATCACAAGTGATCCCGCAACATCACCTGAATATATCAATATTCAAATTATCGACCGAAAGCACATTGAATCATAATGATAAAGCTATTGTGAAATTCCTTTTTCGAGAAGACTTTCTATTTATTGTGAGAGTTGACACAAAAACAGTGTTCAAGATTTCTTCTATCTAAAGAAATGGTGGAAATGCCTTTATGCAAAGACAAGGAATCTAGATGAATTAGTGAAAATGCAGTTTGACATGAGTGTGCGGCACAAATGGCTAACATATTTCATCGAGCACTAAGTATCTCAGACTTGAACTCAGAAGCTCAGCAGTTCATATCTCGAGCCACAAGCCTGATGCTTGTTTATTCTTTCGCAGTCATGTTAACAAACACATTTCTGATTCTCCAAGCTTTGGAATATGTATCGTTGTCGGAACTATCCCTGATATTGGCATTTCAGTTTGCCATTCAGGCAGCAGCCAGCTATCCAGCTGGTGCCATAGGTGACTGGATCGGACAACGATGGGTCCTCTTTGCTGCAGCGCTATCATATGGCGTTGGGTTTGTCATCCTTTCCCAGTCTTTTGATTTCTTGTCTGTCTTAATCGCTTTTGCTTTTGTAGCCTTTGCGCAAAGTCAGGAGGCAGGAACTTATATCGCGTGGTTTGATAATAACTACAAACTCTATGCAGCAGAGGATAAAGATAGGCGTACATACTCACAATTCTATGGTAAGTACACTATGTTCAGAGAGGTCCTGACTGCTGTTTCTTTTATCTTGGGCGGAATCTTTTTGGCTTTCATAGGTCGCCAGCTCATGTTCATTGTCCAGGGCTTTTTGCTCCTTTTCGTTTCCTTGATACTTCTGAGATTTATGAGAGACCATAAGAATCTCAAACGTGACAAAGTGGATTTCAAAATGTATTTCCGTTATCTCAGAGGCGGGTTGACATCAGTAGCTCGAAACAAAACTCTTCGACTAATGATCCTCGGTCTCATGATTTCAGGAGCAAGTTGGGCAATCTGGAGTGGCTTAATCCTCTTTCCATTCTATGCTTCATATGCTTTCACTGATGCAGGAACAGCATTACTCCGTTCAAGTATCTTCATTCTCGGTGCACTATGTGCAGGAGTAGCTGGAGTTGTTTCCAAACGAATTGGCAAATTACAGAAATGGCTCGCACTTGCCATCCTCACAACTGACGTTGTGTTTTTCCTTGGAATCTATTCAATGGTGATGTTCAATCCAGCTCCATCGACATTTTCTCTCATGTCATTTGTTTTCGTTATTCTAACGTTCACAATCGCATTTGGACCACGATATATTGCTGATGTCTTAAGACCTCGTTTCTACCTTGATGTTATTCCAGATGAGAATCGAAATGCAGTTTATTCCCTTATTCCAACATTGATAATGATTGTCAGCATTTTTGCTGTACCGATAGGAGGAGTTCTGATAGAAATATGGGGACAGAGTACGATATTGCTGATTCTAGCACTCAATGGTTTGTTTGGGTCCAGTATAACTGCATTCGCAATCTACAGACACAAAGTGGAGAAGGAGATAAGCGCAGAGACTATTGACCTATGTTGTCCAATTTTCCCGAGTAAAATGATTGACACTCAGACAATAGTCCCACTATCTCTTCCATGCTGTTGGTCATTTGATCCCATTACGGAATATATCTGGAATCAACTACGAGAAACTGCATTATCTGACCATCTGATTACAAAAGAGGAAGGAGAGCTCATAGATAGAATCGTGCTAGACGTTAGAGCATATGGTGAAGTTCTCAAGCAAGCACTCGAGGACGGGAAAATCGACGAGAAGGACCAACAGTCACTGATACAAGCACGAAACCGGATTTGGATTGAAGCGAATAACACCGTGGTTCAACCAAACGAATTGAGTGACGATGCAAAACAGATTCTCTCTACATTGACAGAACTTCTAGAATTCATAGACGCAAAACGTATGTTCCAGATATATGATAAAGAATAGAAATTTCAATTTGATCTCTACGATAGTTTATTGTAGCTGGAGTCTACCAACAGCAGAGGGAGCTGAATCCCGAATGGCAGAAAGAACGCGTGAACAAAGATTCGATGAAGTTTTTCAGATGATTCTGATTGTCGTAGCTCTTTCATTTGACATCCTCTGGACAGCAGGACGATTTCCTATAGCTGAAATTGCTGTTTTCATCTGGATACTTGCATTCTGGGCTTACGGAAACCTCAAAGGAGGCATTTGGGAGTATCCTCTGAAAGTTGGCAGTTTCAATCTTGCTATAATTTTGATGACTAATTTCTACATCGTAGGTATCTTTGGCGACCTTACAACCCTCGGTCTGCTAGAGATTTTACTCGCAATAGCCGCGTTGCCAATCCTATGTTTGATTATATCACTAGTTTTAGTATCCTATCTCAGAAACGTAGTAAATCTCACTATTGCTTTGCCAGTCTTGATTGGCGGAACTCTGGGCTATGCGTTTTCAATGTGGGCTGTCCTCTCTCTTGGAAATGCATTAATCACACTTTGAGAAAATCAATACATGCCGGAATGGATTGCCAATTTGACGCTTTAATTTAAATCCAGCCTGTTCTGCCCATTTCACAACAGTCTTTCTTAGTGGAAAATCAGGATCTAACAAGAACTCATAATTAGCAAATAATCCATCATCCTTCAAGAGTCGTTTCACCTGAAACAATGCTTTAGGTGGATCTGGAATCTCGGGTAAGACTGCAACAGAATAGACTGCATCAGCAATCCCATCATCCAATGGTATGTAGCCTTCAGCATCAGCAAGAACCGGAATTATGTTTTCAACTCCCTCACGTTCCATCCTAGCCTTCAACTTGTCAAGCATTCCCTGCTGGATGTCAACAGCGAATACTAACCCTGCAGGTTGAATTGCCCTCGCAACTGCAACAGTGTAGAATCCAGAACCGCAACCAAGCTCTACTATCTCCATCCCTGGTCTCACATTCAGAGCTTCAATAATCAGCGAAGGCGGTTGTACACGGGACCTATAGGGACCAGCAGCTATCATATTACCCATTCTTGCAGGCATAGGGAATTTCCAGAAATATCGAATCGATCGGACACACACACATACCCATAGAAACAGAATTAGAAAGATGATGAGAAGGACTTCAATGACCCAGTGAACTCCAGGGAGCAAGAAATCTTCAAGCGTAAATTCACGCAGGACCAACATCGTCACCAAATGAATTAAATAACTAACAAACGTTAGTTAGTTTGTTGATATATAGGTTGCGATGGAATGTCTAGAGAAGAGTCTACAAGAAGGCAGATACTCGATTCAGCTTACAAGCTGTTTGTTAAGAAGGGATATCGAGGAAGTTCAATGAGGGACATTGCAGATGATGCAAGCATAAAAGCAGCCTCCATCTACAATCATTTCGAAGGAAAGGAGGCCATTTTTGAAGAGGTCTTCATGGAGAAACATCCTCTGTTTAGAATTCTTGAAATCTTGGACAGTGTCAAAGGTGAAACTGCAGAAGATTTGCTTACTAAAGCTGTGAATCAGCTTGACAAAGAACTAAAGGGTGAGCCAGAACTCCTCAATCTATTTTTCGTTGAGCTGGTCGAGATGAATGGAAAGCATATTCCACCCGCGATTAAGGCTAATTTCCCCCATGACTCATCATTCATTCGCCAGATATTCGAAAAGAAGTCAGAACTTAGGGAAATTCGAGAACCAGTTCTTGTGCGATCACTAATCGGAACTGTTTTTGCAAACATCATGTTTAGTTGGTTCATTGGAGAAAGTAAACCGAAGAGGTGGGGGTCTCCAGAAGAAATGACTGATGTTCTATTACGCGGAATTCTCAAAGACTAATGATTAGAGCTTTTGCTCGTTTTGTAAAGTCATAAATTGAACTTAGGAACTGCATTCTGGATGTATGTGAAATAGAGGTCAGAGGAGGTGAAAAAGAATGAAGTATCTAATTGAATGGAGGATCAAACCAAAGTATAGGAAAGAAGCAGCTAAAGCGATTGAAGATTTTAAACAACCTAAGGAATTGAAGACTGTCTTTGCAGCTCACAATTGTGTTGCATCAAATAGAGGAATTGCTGTTGTTGAAGTAGAAGATATTCGGGTGATTCAGGAAACGTTCAATCCTATGCTTGATTTCACTGATTTCACTGTTACTCCAATTTTACCAGTTTTCCCGGAATGAAAGGAAAATAAGAAGAAAGGAGATATCAGATCTCCTTTCGTGCATAGATGTATTCCCTGTTTTCATCTCCCACAATCTCAACTTGATTCCACTTGATAAGAGCCAATAGATTTTCCAGAATGTAATCCTTCTCCATCTTAGTAGCTCTTGCAAGCTCTGTGATAGTGGCAGGACCATCACGAATCGCCCTGAGTATATGACTTCGATCAATTTCTTCTCTGACTGTCTGTTCCATCAATTCTTGGAGCCGATCAGGTGTGAGGTCACCCCTCTGAACCAATACGTCACCTTTGCCTATCAGCCATCTCAGACGCTCATCAGAAAATGCATCTGAGGCTGCTTCGGCTTTTTCTAGGGTTGCAGTTTCTTTCATTTCACTCATCACTCTCCAGTGTGGTCGGTTGTAGGAATGCCTCCACCATAGTCATGATTTGTTCATCAGTTGAGTGTCTCATGGTTATAGCATTGCTTGGACATCCGCTCGCGCAAGTTCCACAACCATGGCATTTGGCTTCTGTCACAAATGCTGTAGGAGGGTCACCTGGTCCAGTCAAGGCAATTGCACCATAGGGACATGCTTGGATACAAGTTGCGCATGATGAGCACAAAGTTTCATCAACAAATGAAACCGTGGATTCTATCTCAACATTCTTACGTGCCATAAGAGATGTTGCCTTTGCAGCAGCTCCACTTGCCTGAGTTGCACTATCGGTTGCATCCTTTGCAGATTGAGCAGTTCCAGCAATCATGATGCCAGCAGTGTGTGTTGTCAGTGGTGCCAATTTGATATGCTCCTCGTTGAAGAAGCCATCAGCTGAGCGAGTCAGACTAAATAGCTTAGCTACTTCATCTGTACCTGCTGGTGGAACCATGGCTGTTGTGAGAACCAGCAAATCTGGTTCAAACGCACAGGGAGTGTCAGATAGAACGTCTTTCCACTTTACGACTATTTTATCATCAATGAGAGAAACCTTTGGTTTCTTTGAATGTTCGAACTTGGAGAACATCACATGCTTGTTGCGAGC
>JBHLRQ010000018.1:0-9513 GCA_048882385.1 Candidatus Thorarchaeota archaeon
TCTTCTAGATATTCACCTGTTCCAAACCCTACGCCAGAACTCTGATTCAACCAACTGGATAATAATCCGAAACGAATCGATTCTTCAAGCAAATTAAATTCAACAGAATTCATCTCAAGGATACCAACAAAGAAACTCACAGTACCTGAGGTATTACCCATGGTTTCGATATGGCAATCGAAGAAGAGCTGATTGAAAAGACCAGAAAATGGAGGGTGGACCTCAACATCAAATACAATCCAAGACCCGACAGGAATATTCTCCCTAATCCCTGGAGTTGTATAATGGATCATTGTCGTGCTATTCACCACATAGTCGGTGTACATCAAATAACCGCCACACATAGAAAGAATAAGAATGCTAACAAATGCAGTTGTCAGACCTCTCTGAAGCCTCAGACTACGTCTGATTCGATTGGACTTTTGAAGTTTCTCAGGTGAATCCGATGCATCCCATAATTCGATGGCTGGAATCATCCTCTCTAGGGCAGGCCAGCGAAAGGAGTTCTTTGATAGTACTCTTTGTCCAGCGAAAATAGGAACGATTGAGATTGAACCGAGTATTAGAAGGGCAATAGCAAGACCTTCTACTGAAACTACGAATCCCACATACCTCACCATATCGGTGCTGGATTCAAATTGATAACCACTCAATTGGACTGCCAAAGCTCTAACAACGTTGTGAGGACTCAGAAGTGCAATGTTGCGAGTGAGTGAAAAACGATGTGCATATGGAGTTGAACTCCAACCAGCAACAAGTGCAATCATGAGAGTTGAAACACTACCAAGTGCCACACACAATCGTGAATCATCGGTTATGACTGCTAAGGATGATGCTAGAATAGCAAAGAAGATAGAAACAAACAACGAAGCTGCTAGTACAGATGGGAGGTATACTACATGGCTGAAGCTGATGGTATATTGTGATGCTGAACCAAGAACAATTGGGTATAAGAATGCGATGAGTGTTGCAGCAGTGGTGAATAGACCAGTGATCAATACACAATGAAGGACGCGGGTTAGAAAGACTCTCTTATCTCGATTTTTACTGAATTGCCCAAGGAGGTATTGACGTGACGATTGACTGCTGAACAGAATACCTGCTGTCAGAAAGAAAAACAAACCTGTAGCAAAGGTCTTAGACACAGTATCTACTGGGTTGAGAAGTGGTGCGTAATTGAGTGTCGGTGGCAAGGGATATGCCAATAGGAGTCCGATTCCTGCTGACACTACTCCTGCACTAAAGATGACATACAAATCACGTCGAGAGAACGGCGGATATTCTACACTGTTTCTCACGTAACTAGAATTCACGTAAGCAATCCCTCCGAATTGATTATCCATTAGTTACAGGTTGCTATTAGTCTTCTTAATAGCAAAAATTCGTACCAGGAAAATAATTCATCTAACCAATCTACAGTGTCCGGGTCTTTTTCCCATAGTTATCACCTGATTGGTCAACGGCCTATGATGTGACCGAATTAGCTCGAATCCGCAGGTGTTTCAATAAAAGGATTATGGACTGTCTATCAACCCGATTCATGGCTAGGCTTCTGTCGTTGATGCACCTTCTCCACCCAGGATGAAAGCCATCTTTGTGCCTCTCTGTGTAGTGGTTTGTCGTACTTGTGAACACATGTGACAAGTCGGTTTCCGTGATAACGCATCAAGTAGATGCAAGAGTTACATGAGATGCACTCTGTGGTCGGACTACCTCGTCCCTCTAGCCAGCGATTCGGTAGGTTGGGCTCGCGGATCAGAGGTCGTGAGAGTGCAATGAAATCGACTTTTTCCTGAGTAACGATCTTCTCAAACAAATCGATGTTTCTGTTTCCACCTACAAGGATGATTGGAATAGAAACGTCGAGATTCTGTACAAACTTCAAGAAATAGCTCTGTTTCTCAGGGTCGTCAATTCGTGTATGCGATTCAGGAGCTGGAACTGGTCGAAATCCAAGTTCACGTTCACTTCTTAGAAGGCAGTCCCACATACCTCCACTGACTTCGATTGCGTCGATTCCTGTTGCTTCGATTTCAGATGCCAATTTAGGAAAGATATCTATGTCAGTCCCTCCCTCCATGTAATCAGTGCAATTTATCTTTATCAGAATTGGATAATCACCCACGGATTGACGAGCTCTTGAAACAATCTCTCTAACAACTTTCACTCTGTTTGAAATAGAACCCCCATATTCATCATTTCGTTGATTGGTATATGGTGATAGGAACCGACTTAATAGACTCCCATGGGCTGCATGCAGCTGAACTCCATCAAAACCGGAGTGCATCATGTCCACAATTGCTTCCACGTAACAATGTATGATGTCACTTATCTGCTCATCTGACAGAGATTTGAACTTTCTACCTGAAAAAGGAGAAATGTAATCAGAGGGCATTGCATTCAAGTTGCCATTCTCGATTTGCGCAACTATTGGACATTCATTTGATGAGTGCACTGCTTTTACAATACTCTCTATTCCCGTCACTCGCAACTCTTTGTATCCAAGAATTTTGTCTTCGGGAATTTCGTCAAAGGCTGGAAAACCACCAGTGATGATTAATCCAACTCCTCCTAGTGCTAGTTCTTCATACCTTTTGAGAACTTCTCTAGACATCTGTCTAGTTTTCAGGATTGATGGATCCCAAGTGGCTGATCTCACCAGACGGTTGTTCAAAGAGAGACCTGCAATAGTTCCTTCTGAAAAGACCTTGTAGTCATTCCTTTTCATTCTTGGAACTCCTTTAAGCTCTGATGTCCAAAGCTAGAGTGTCTTGAATATTCAAAAGAATCACAATTAAATCCGATGAACAGAGTATAAAAAACCACGAATGAAGGGTATGGACTGTTCTATTTCTAAGATTCGTCCCACCAGGATTTCTCTTCTTGTTCTTCGACCCACATTGGTTCAGAACCAGGTTGAGGTACAAGAAGCAACAGAAGCAAACATACAACAAGTGCAATTGGAATTGGTATTATCCAACTATATGCAGACCAGGTCCAGTAAGCATTGGTCAAAATAAGCAGAATCACTTCGATAATATCAAGCATAATAACAGTCTGAATTTCACTCAGTATTCCTAGAATCAAAACACGTTTTTTCGTAGTTAGATGTCTGTAGTATCTATACATTTGAAAGACAAGTAGATATTTGAGAAATATATACGGAAGAGAACCGAGTGCGTACAGCTCTAGTCTAAGAGCAATCGTACCATCATTATAGAAAATGACTCGCCACATCAATGAGTTAATATCATAGGCGATTCGACTCTCAGGACCTCGAAGACTTGCAAAAGCTGGTACAAAGAGAACAACAAAAAGAAGTAACAGAGTGGCTTCACTAGGAGTTAGAGAATATCTCCATTGAGATTTCTTCTCATCTTTGTTGGAGTCCATTGTTCCTCCTCATCATCACCCGATGTTTACACGAAACAGGTTCCTCTGTCTATTATTCAGATTCACGAAATAAATGATATGAAAACGAGATTTTCTGACAAATACACATTTCGAGATTGATTCATACTGGCAAGACTATTGGGTTAGGACGTTCATTTGTTCCTTTTACGGTCCAAGTCTTCTTGCATTTGTTTGCATCTTCCATACCAAAGGACCTCATAGTTTTCGTGGCTAATAACTCTCTGCTTCAAATCTACGATTGTTGTAATCCCTTCGGCCTTACACCACTGAACACAGATTCTATAAGCTTCCCAGTCTAAATCCTCATCTTCCCATTCAACATCTACATACTCATTTCCACTGAGTAGCCACGCAACCGCCCTAGTATGACCATCGGTGGATACAAGATCTCCATCAATCTCTTTGATAGGAATGGGTTCTAACATCTGAGTTTGATTCTGTTCTATTGCTTCTAAAACTGTATTCAATTTGGTCTGACTTATGTAGAGTTGACTTGGTTGAATTTTCGACTGGTGGAGTTTGAAGATATCCTTCATGAGTCATCCCGCCACGGTGATTCGATTTCCGTTACAATCCTCGATACGAAGAACAATGCAACAAATCCAGTCGTTGGCATTGGAAGACACAGTATTTCATCAGAGGGACAAGGAATGATGAATGCTAAGACTGTCTGAACAATGACCAACATGATGATTCTCTCAATATATCTACCTCTTGTCAGGTCCTCATTCTTTGAACTGTGCCAGACAAACCAAGCAATGGCCAATGCAGGAACATAGAACGGAAAGAAAAAGGCGATAGCGAACAGATCCACAATGAACGGAGAGTCATAGAGCGGATTATTTGGTAAGTAGACCCAGAGAGCAGCATAGCAATAACTACGCCCGAGGTGGTGGGGATGTAGATAGACCTTGAAAGGGACCACAAGTGCCCAGACTGAAAGAAATCCAGTGATTCGTGTCGGTGTCCAAAAGGACACACTGTTCTTCCTCATCATACCAGACCACTATAGACCTGCATCTTCATTATAAATGGGAGAGGTCGATGTTCATCCGTGATTTTGTTCAACCGTATCGTTCATTTTCTTATTAGGAATTCAGCTGAACAGATCATGTTTGAACTACACTTCCTACCATCGTGTGTGTTTTGATGACTAGTGATTTCTTTAACAAAAGAAAATGTTAAACGACAGACTTGATTCTTTATACCCATGTGGCGAGTAGGGAGATGAGCGAAGAGGAGAGAACAACACCAAATGAAAGAAAGACAATGAGTGCAAGGATGATTGGATTTTATTTCATCCTAATAGCATTCTTTGCTCCTGCATTTGTACTCATGTCTTGGATTCTAACGGAATTACCAGTGTTTGCAGTATGGGGAATGCTATGGTCGTCAGGTTACAGTGTCGGACTAGGAGGATGGTATTTAGATATATACTCGCCCTTTTTTGTCATTGGTCAATCAATAATGCAGACTTATCTCCGGCCTGTTTTTGCATATCAGATGGTCAGATTCTATCAGGGAAAGTCGGACATGAAACAGACCTTACTGGTGGGATTGCTTATTGAGCTACAAGCAATAATTGTTGACGTCCCGATGAGTTTGATTTTTCATCAGGCATTTTATCAGTTTCATATACCAATACCACTCTTACTCATTGCAGCAATCATTACGGTGAGATATTGGCCAGCTCCATCAAGATCTAAATCTTGGATAGAGAAAGAACAGGAGCGTTCCAAATGGTGGAGTTCTGAGAGAGTGGAGAGAGAGAGATCTCGTTCATCAGAACTCAGAACCCGATTCTTTGGTGGTGTTACTCCAAACAAAGTCTTTGAAACCATATTTACAGCAGAGGTCATTCTTCTTATCTTGGGAGGGATGATTGTTTCAATCCTTGATTTAGATTATTATCGAGGATATTATGGACAAGCAATGCCTCAGTTTATCCTGATTGCAGGATTATTGTTTCTAATGACACGACCAATTTCTAACACAGATTGACTGCTTCAATGAGAATTCTCATATTCTGAGAATACATAATTGATACGGTGTTGGAATGGGCTATTGGCGGATTGATTGCATCATTGTAACGTTGATTTTCTTGGGACTCTCCATGATTGCCCTTGGACTGTTTTTTGGACCTCAAATTGAACAAGTTCTTATCCTACTGTATGCAAGTCTGGGTTTTCTCCTGATTGGGATAGCTATAGTCTTGGCTTGGCATCCTGAAGACTTCAACTGAGTTGCTCGCATTCCTGCATGAATACGTAACTCCTCGATGAAAGCCGTTTCAATTCAAAGACTCTTCATGACTTGTTCTGGTGGCAATAACAAAGAGAAAGACGCCTAACAAGTTCATTATAGCCTTCGCGTAGAAAGGCACATTCTCCCCCAGAAGAAGTGCAAATGAAATCAATGCAGGTCCAATCATACTCGCAAGAGAAACTGACATCGAGTATACTCCCATTATCGATGCTCGTCTTTCCTTAGGATACCTCTCTGCAACAGCCAGAGGTGGCACTGAAATGTCCACCATATCTAGACCAGCCCAGATTGAATAAAGGATGAGTATCTCCAGCGTTTGAACACCAAACGGAAATAGGACAACAGTCACAGCAAGCAGTGTCCAACCACTAAAGACCGCACTTCGAGTTCCAATTCGATCTACAAGACCACCTGATGCAAGTGCTGAAACTGCAATCACTAGCGTTGAAACCGAAATCATAATTCCATAGAGATCAACGTTTGAACGACCTACAAAGATTGGAACGTACCAAGAGAGACCACTACTTGACATTCCATCAAGAGCAAAGGCTGCAATCAATAGAAGAAGAAACCAATCATTCCAAAGTCGAGGGGATGGATCTGCACTATCAGATATTTTGATAGAATCAGAGTGAGTTTCTTGAAGTCCAATGCTGTAAAACACAAGCACAAAGATCAGACCAATCAGACCCAACGTAATTGCTAGCCAGAATTGGTTGTTGAGGTAAAGCGAGGTTCCAATAAGCACCAGAACTGCAGGAGGAATCGATGGAAAAACCCTCGTGGTGACCATATAAGATAACCCTCTTCTCTTCTCTGGACTGCTCTCAACCAGCAACATAGACGATGCAGGTTTCAAGAAACCACCACCTGCAGCCATCCACATGTAGCCGCTCGAAGAAAGAAGACCTGCCAGAAGGGGATTAGTTTGTACAAAGATTAACGATGCAAGGATTACGAAAATCCCGCTTGTATACATCACGTACCCAATTCCAATGATTGGCTTGCGTCCGAATCTGTCCGCAACTCGACCTCCAATCAGTGAAGATAAAGCACGAGAGATTGCTATCATTGTGAATATGATTCCAATGAAAAATGGAGTAATCCCTACATCGGCAAAGAAGTAGGGCATGAACATTATCCACAAAGAGTTGGCGGAGGTTGTCACAGTATTTCCTATGGACATGACAAAGACATTTCTTCGAACATCTTTGTGATCCAATTCCAAAGGTATCGCTCCCTCTACACGATACGACTGAAGAATCGACTTTTCCAATATATGTTTCTGAACCGTTTTAAACATCTGAAAGGTTTATGGACTATGACCTAAGCCCCAAATCTATATGAGACACTTAAAGAGGAGTGGACTATTCTGCATATTCGATTTGGAGTGGTTTTGAAATGTCAACGTTTAATCAACGTATTCTTGTAGAAACAGGTTCCAAATTGAACGGTGTATCTCATAACATACTTCAGGTAAACGTGGGAAATCAGTGCAACCATCTATGTACCCATTGTCATGTGCAAGCTACGCCCGAAAGCGAGGATTTCATGACTTGGAATATAATGGAGAAAATCCTTGAGATTGCAGAAGACATCCGTCCAGAGCTCGTAGATATCACGGGTGGAGCGCCTGAATTGAATCCCTCTCTTCCCCGCTTTCTTGAAGCTTTGGCTGATACAAACCACAATGTCCAAGTTCGAACTAACCTCACAGTACTATTAGACTCATCTTTGAATGAACTCATGGACATCTATAGAAACCTTCAGATTCGCCTTATTGCTTCATTGCCATGTTACATAGAGGCAGATGTTGATAATGTACGAGGAAGTGGCGTGTTCAAGAAGAGTCTTCAAGTTCTAAAGAAACTCAATGAACTTGGGTATGGAGCAGACTCTGAGCTAGAATTAGATCTGGTCTTTAATCCGGAAGATGCATCTTTACCTCCCAGACAATCTGAGTTAGAAAATACCTACAAGAAAAGATTGTCTTCTGAATGGGGAATCCAGTTCAACCGTCTTTTGACCATCACTAACATGCCAATTGGACGATTTAGGCAATTGTTGGAAACCAAGAAGCAAGCTGTACGATATCAGGAGCTCCTTGAGAACACCTTCAATCCTTCCACCTTGGACAAGCTGATGTGTCGACATCAGATTTGTATTGGATGGGATGGATTGATTTATGACTGCGATTTTAATTTCGCCCTCAAATTACCTGTAGTAACGACTCCCCCACACATCCATCAATTTGATCGCGGCTCTCATAGAACCCGAGAGATTGTGACCGGGCAACATTGCTTTGGCTGTACTGCTGGATACGGGTCTTCTTGTGCAGGTGCTCTTGGACAATAATAAAAGAAAAATGAGATTTGAATGAGGGAATTATCTTGAACGCCTTTCGTCCAGGGATATTCATTATGATGAAGTACCCTGAAGCTGGAAAGGTAAAAATACGACTTGCAGAATCAATAGGAAAAGAGGCTGCAACGGACCTGTATCGAGCGTTTATTCAAGACACCCTTTCAACTGTACAAGCTCTCACTGTTCCCTTCCATATTGCAGTGTATCCTCCGGAATCCAAGAAACGGTTTGCACAATGGCTCGGACCATCATACCAGTTTTTTCTTCAACAGGGGTCAAATCTTGGGGAACGACTCCTAAATGGTTTCTCCATGATGTTCAAGAAAGAGTATCAACAAGTAATTGCACTTGCAAGTGATAGTCCTGATCTACCAGTTGAAATCCTACAGAGAGCAGTTTCAAGCCTACAAACCCACAAGGCGGTAATTGGACCAGCATCCGATGGGGGTTACTACTTGATTGGGTTTTCACATGATTTCTTCTTGGCTGAGGTTTTTGAAGACATACCTTGGAGTACAGAAATAGTGTATCGGGAAACTCTATCTCGGATTGAATCAGTCACAAGTCAAGTCTGCATATTGCCAGAATGGGAAGATATTGACACCAAGACCAATCTTCGGGAATTCTTTGAGAAATATAAGAAGGATTCCTCAGAAGCTCTGCATGTAATGAAATATCTTAGAAGTCATCCTAGAATTTTGCGTATTCTTTCATCGTGATTAGTATCAAGATGTTGATTATTTTAGGGAATTATACCTTGGAGATTGATAGGGAATAATGCCAGACCTAATACAACTGTTATCCAGAGGTACCAAAAACTGATCTTAGGCCAAGGTTTGTTTCTTAGGTTATATCCAACCTTGAACTGCTCATAGCCAAAAAGAACAGCTAGAATTGTGAGGTTGATATCAAACACATAAGTCACTAGGTCGTAGCGCTCAATTGGAAGATTGATCAGGAAGCCAAGACTATCACCTAGACCAGTGCCAATAGTGTCAAGTTGAGATTCAAACGGTAAGCGACCAATGAAGAATACTAGTCCCATATGTGCAACAAGCATCCAGCAAACAATTAGTGAGTGCATCACTACCCAATTCTGAGTACGTTGTGTAAATCGATGGTCAAGGAGTGGAGAATTTTTTCTTCGTTCAATCAATACAACAAGGATCCATACCAGAAGAAGTGATAACGCAGCTAAGGTCATGAGTGTTGTATTGAAAGCTCCGCTCGCTGTAAGTGGCATTAGTGACGCTTGTATCAATGCAATGAATCTACTGACCATAGTCTTTTGGTAGAACGAAGCTCCGATTGTAATAATAATCAGAGAATAGACCCAATTATGGGACCACCGAGGATCTTCGATGAAAGATTCGATGGTGAAGGGAAGTAGCCAAAATACAAGGTACATTATACCCATCAACAAGAGTCCAAGTCCAGGACCAATCTGGTATTTATTCATCTCTGTTTTGC
>JBHLRQ010000018.1:9613-41826 GCA_048882385.1 Candidatus Thorarchaeota archaeon
TTTGCATTTCTTCAGGGAATCGCCACTGTCACAGGCGACATCACCCTGTTATTGCACTCTGATACAGTCCCCCCTCTTGGTTGGGATCAATCGATTCTTAGTGCATTGAAAGATCCGCAGGTGGTCGGCGGAGGGTTTTCCATGAAGTATGCCACACCTAAACCCAACCTAGATCTAGGTGTCTGGGTGATGAATCAGTGGTTTCGAATCTCAGGAGAACTCTATGGTGACCGTGCAATGTTTATTCGCTCACATATTCTAAGACGTTGTCTTTCAGTGCTTGAAGTTCCTCTTTTTGAAGATCTTCAGCTAGTACAATGTATGCATAAACATGGTCGAGTAGTCATGCTTAAGGATAAGGTTGAAACGAGTGATAAAAGTCTGAGAGAATACGGATTACTTCGGTATATTGGAAGTTTCTTACTTTGTAGATTATGGTATGCTTTGGGAGTTTCCCCATTCCAAATCTATGATTTCTATTATTCAACAAGGAAATCGGACCGGTAGACTAGTACGAGTATTGAGAACCTCCCATGTATAATGGCAAGATAGGGATTTTGCAAGACAAAGAAAAGGAGTGTTGAAGTACGGCTAGTCAGCTATTCGCCATTTCGCCTCCAACCTCAAGATTCAGTCTTTGTCTAATTCACGATAAATCTTGCTGAACGAGTTTCATGAGTTTATGCCATAGGCAATAGCACTTAACATCAGGATGTTGTATTCGTTGTTTAATGAACATCAGTCAAGCTATCAGACAACTTCCGAAGGCAGAGTTGCACATCCATATCCTAGGAGCAATACGCCCCGAAAGGCTACTCTCATTAATCCAAGATGACGAACGAGGTTCAAAATACAGAACATTAGAGGATATCAATCGTCTGTTTCAGTTTCGGACATTCAGGCATTTCATTTTGACCTATACTGAGGTGGTTGACTATGTGACTCAAGAGAGCCAGCTTGAGCAGATCACGTATGATATGCTTGAGGATTGTGCCAACTGCAATACTCGCTATGTCGAGGCAAGCTTCTCAGCCATAGACCACATCCAGAGGGGACTGGGTTATGAGGAGATGCTTGATGCCATCAATAGAGGTATACGTAAGGCAACCCGTAAGTTTGGGATAGAATGTAACATCAGAATAGACCTTGTCCGTAATGAGGGACCAAGTGGTTCCATGAGAATCCTCGACCTGATAGAAGCGAAATCTGACAACATTATCTCAGTTGACATTGGAGGCAGCGAAGATCTTTATCCGCCAAAACCATTTGCGAAAGCCTTTCATCGTGCCAGAAAACTCGGTCTTCACATGGTAGCGCATGCAGGGGAAGCCGCAGGACCAGAATCCGTATGGGACGCTATCAGGTATTTGAAGGTTGAACGTGTAGGACATGCGGTTTCGGCAATTAGGGATAAGAAACTCCTTGCACGGATGAAGAAAGATGGTATTGGAATCGAGTCATGCCCAGTGAGTAACGTGAGGACGGGAGCTGTACAATCTCTGAAAGACCATCCGATAAGAGAGTTCTATGATCAAGGACTCTTAGTATCTGTCAATAGTGACGATCCAACATTCTTTCAGACGGACCTGAACAACGAGTACATGCAACTCAATCAGGAGTTGGGATTCTCATTGTCAGAACTGTTTCAGCTGTCTACTAATGCAATTGCTATGTCGTTCCTGTCAGAGAAGAAAAAAGCGACGATGCGCGATTCGTTTGTAAAGCAATCAACCAAGATCCTCGATTCACTTGAGTGATATCTAGTCAGTCAGAGATGAAATTTCGGAAAATCAACAACACTCGTGGGTATCAATTATGGGTGCACACTAATTCCACTCCGAGTTAAAATGTCAGAAGATGCATTGATAATCTCTCACACCAATACGCATTTCAAGGGATTCTGCAAGACAGACAAAAGGAGTTTCAAATAATGGGAAAAACAGGAGTTGCAGGTGGCGTTCTGGTCTTTATTGCAGGCTTAGCCATATTCCTCGATGATTTGCATGATTTTTTGCCGGGTACTGAGTTCTTTCAATGGATACCAGGTGCTTCCGATCCATTCATCATTGGTGGATTTCAACTCCACCATCTTTACCTAGGCATTATCATCATGTTGATTGGACTGGCTATAGCTGTGAAGTATGATGAGTAGTAGGTGCAAACCCTACTTCTCACTCTTCACTCGAGGTTCAGCCACAACCTGAATTGGATTGCCCTCAGGGTCCTTCATGTTGAAGTATGATACCATGTCAGGAATATCTTCAATGTCAGATGTTTCAATTCCTTTTCCTTCTAGGTATGTCTTACATGCATCAAGGTCCTCGACATCCATGGTGAGTGTCCCAGAACCCTGACGGTGTTCGCCCTCTCGAATCAAATTGATTCCAAGTCTGGCACCCTCAGCAGGAAGAGCAAACTCAGCCCATCCAACCTCTGCTCCACCATCCCAGGTGATTTCAAAACCCATAACATCGGAGTAGAACTTCTTAGCACGGTCGAAGTCTTTTACTTGATACTGAAAGTACACTGAGCCTTTCTTGTAAGGCATTGGCCATTTCTTATCGCCCATAGCAATCACAATACTTAGCAGCTCTATGAGTATTTAACTATTGTGAATTCAAAATTGTCTGAGTTCCTGACGACATTTCAATAATCGTGGTTCAGAATTGATTACGAAGTGCGCGAATGACTAGAAGAGGAAAGATGATTGTCGCATCACCGATTACTGTTTCAAAATTAGCCTCAGTCTGCATTTTCTGCCAAGAAACACCCTCTACAAGAGGGGCACCTCCTAGACTACCTCCCTCGGGACGATCCAGCGTAATTTGAACGGCCATATCGAGACCACCCCTTAGAATTGTAGAACCCATAGTGAAGTGTTTAGTGAGACCTCCCCCAAGCATAATTGCTCCCGTCTTCTTCTGTTTTGTAACAATATCACCAAGGATTCGCAAATCCTTCACAAAGTCTAGAACCAGATTCTTGGCTGTACTATAGGTATAGAGATGGAATCCTAGCATTGAATCCATGAGTCCTGGTGAGAAGATAGGAATTCCGTATTCAGATGCCTGTTTCACGATAGAATAAGGGTCATCGAAAGTATTTCCTAGTTGAGCAAGAAATTCACTTGGTGCCAAGGAAGTGAGTTTCTCCTCAGAGAGAGTATCAAGAAAAGAGTAGATGCCCTTCTCAAAGAGTTCAAAGTCCTTCTCGTGGACAAAGATGTCAGCTATTCGACCCATTCCAGCTTCTCGAAGATCGTGGTCATCTTTCGAGGAGGGGACTCTATAGTGACTACCTCCGTACGCTTCAACAAGATCATGGACGATGTTAGCTCCACTCGTGACTATTGCATCAACATATCCCTTCTCAATAAGATGACTTACGAGGTTTCGAAGACCACCTGGAACCATGGGACCAGACATTGACAGAAATGTAAAACAATCAGAATCTTCAAACATTCGTTTCGTGATGCCTGCGGCTCTACCGAGTCTTCCAGCTCCGAGAACCCCTACATCTGACATTGCGTCTATGAAATCGGAGATGCTTGCAGTCTTCTTTGGGTCTATGTGATTGACCTTGTCCAAGATTGCCACCAACAGCGAACCATTTGTGATTGATGATAAGTCATTCTGTTGGTAAAAAGAGTAGAGGCGAGCCCAGGTCGGTTCCGGGAGGGCATGACCAAGACCCGCAAAACCACAATGGATTCTAATGTTATTAGTGGCGGAAAGATGGTTCAGCTTTCCCTTTAGTGAATATCTTATTCCATGCACAATCTGAGTGTAGGGAGTTTACCGAAAGTAATCAATAGGGCGCAGTTCAATACGTTTAAACGCGTACTGATTTCGGATGTCATATGCAGCTGTCCGTCTATAGTATGCTTACGTTTGTCATATTTCTACAAGCCCTCTTGCTTCAAACAGTGTGGTTGTTCATTGGACGACGTGCCAGAGACAGATACTTGTATGACATTATGCATTTCAGAGAACCAACTTCAGCTATGTCGAGATACTATAAATGGCGTGTGACCCATTTTGTGAATGCAGTGCTAGAAGGAATTCTGTTCCAGTTCATCTTAGTTGGATCCCTAGTTATAGTTTCAATTCTCTTAGCTGATATTAAATTGTTCATGGATTCGATTCTCTTTGTCGTATTTGTCATGGTTCTCTCATTCATCAGTTCAATGCAGATGGCATACCGAGTCAAAGAGATCAATGATCGAGAGCGCAGAATAACAACATCAGTTCGCGGTTCTACAGATAAGTTTGGAATAGCCAAGAATATGGTTGATGATCTCTATGTTCAAGGTGCCATGGGCGATGGAAGAGTATGGTTTGCACTCTATAGACTTGCACAAGAGCCCAATCCAGTTGGATACATCATTAGAGATGTACTCCTTGAGAAGAGTAGAGAAGCTGCTCGTTCAAGAAAATATGCCAAGACTGATGACCCATTTTCAAGTTCAGACAAGGGTCCAGGAATCGAGTCCTAAAAGATTCGGAGTCTATTCAGTAAGTCTTATATCCAATTCCTTGAGGCGTTCACGAGAACTCCCATAGGAGGAACTCCGCATGTCAAAGAGTGACGTCAAGAAGGGCCGAAAAGGCGTTGTCACAAGTTATCGTAGGGGTAAACACCTACAACATACTAATCAGGTGATATTGGTTTTTGAGGATGTAAAGACACGAGCGGAGGCTTCAGCGCTTGTCAGCCGTCAGGTGAAATGGATTTCACCAGAGGAAAGAGAGTTCTTGGGTAAGATTCTCGGAGCTCATGGTAACAGTGGTGCAGTTCGTGCAAAATTCCGAACTAATCTTCCCGGACAGGCAATCGGAACTCCAGTAGTCCTGATGTAGACAATCACCAAGTTTTATCAAGACATCAGTGGACAAGTAACAGGTTCCTGCGTACTAGTATAAGTTCGTGACGTGTGTTTTAGGTAGACAAGGAGAGATTGATGTCAACAGTCAGGATAGAATTGGTCAGATGGATCATGTGTTTCACTACACTGCTGGCACCATTTGGTGTGTATTTCTACTCTTTGAAAGACTCCACTATCACCGTGTCAATACACTCGATACTATGGGGCATAATGCCTGAAGAAGTGGTAAGTTCGGGATCTCTATTTCTTGATGCCTATATTATTCTAGGGAGAGGCTTTTTTTATGGCATCTTCAATATCTGGTTTGGTATTGAAGTCATCAGGTTTAGCACAGACTATACAAGAAAAAGGATGGCTCTGATATCAGCATGCTTGTCAATGTTATTTCCCTTTGCCTTGGCTTTGCTATCATGGCCATGGCTGATCTACTCTTCTGTACCGGTTTACCTGGGTCCAATTCCAATTCAGCTGGTCATTGGCCTAATGCTGATGAAATTCTATGGTTCATCCGAGCTTCATGAACCATGGAGTGAAAACTGAATCATATTGATTCCATTTTGGGAAGCTATAAGTTGACAGCTCTATCTCTCAAGTATGGCTCCAATGATGTTATTGGCTATCTGAGGACAGAAATGTCCAGCGAAGAGTCATAGTTAGACTGAGGAGCCACATCTTGAGTTAACTACTTGTGGATGTCAGATAGGGATGCTGGAGTGGGTGATGTATTTCTTAGCATATCTGTTGGCTGGATTCACCTTGAAGTTGGGTGATGATCTGTTAGACGAGCTGGACAGACCGCATTTGGCATGGTATCCATTTGCTCTTTCTGGATTCCTTTTTGGATATCTTATGACCCTCTCGGAATGGGACTTGGTGCTTCTAACCAGTATTTTGATAGCTGTAACCGCTTCTGGAAAAGTAAACAAACCTCAGTTCATTGTTGGATTTATACTGATTTTCGTTACTATTGCGATACTGGGTGGAGTGCCTCTTTCAACAGACTGGCTTGGATGGTTCACTCTTCTCATCATTCTTTTCCTTGCTGCGGTTTTGGATGAGAAAGGGAATGACTGGTCAGACAAAGAGAGATCTCCAAGGGCGTATTGGATATTCAAGTATAGATTCACTCTCAAGCTGGTTTCACTTGGGCTAATCATTCCATGGCCAATGTTTCTCGCTACCGCACTCGGACTGTGGTTCTTTGATTTTGGCTATGAGCTCTCAGGTTGGCTTGTAAGGGGTCGTTTCACTTCATAGTCTTGTAGGCAAGACTACAGCAAACATCCAAAAAGATGGGTTCTAAATCCATTGTTCTTGCTAAATCAACACCTTCTTGGCTGATTAGTGCGACCCCATTTGTACCACTCTTGAGTGCAAACTTATCCGTGTCAATCTTGTGTCGACCCATGGGACGAGCACACCCAAGAAGTATGGGAATTTCTGGCATTCCGAGCCTAGCAATGGTCAAGATACGACCGATGTCTTCAGGGAGAGGTGGATTCACGCCCTCCATAGCAGTCCTACGAATTGGACTCAGGGCTATAATGACCACAGCAGCTGGTGATCCACGCGCTATCATATCCAGCGCTTCAAGCTCCCCGCCAAGCCTACCATAGTTCAAACCAACAAGAACGTGTGGAACAGTGGGGATATTTAATGACTCCAAGATATCCAGAGAACGACGCATCTTTTCGGGGCCATTTTTGATGTGATACACATCTTGTGAAACTTGTTCATCTCCAATAATGTCAAGCATTGCTGCATCAATCTGTGCATCAGCAAGAGCCTTGGCAGTCTGTTCATTCACAAGACCAGTATGAACAACGACTTCAAGATTCAGTTCAGACTTAATTTGCCCAATTACATTCCCAAATCGCTCAAGAGGAACATGTCCTTCTGAGTCAGAGCCACCGCTGATTAAAACACCTTCTCCCCCATGGCTCTTGATCTGACTACAGCGATCAAAGAGCGTTTCTGGAGTAACTGTGGATTCCATTCCCTTCAAGAGGTGACCATCACAATGTTCGCAGTTCAATGAGCATGATGTACCTGTCACACTCAGTGATACAAAATTGTGTGGACCAATCTGTTTGTGATCTTTGATTCTATACGGATATGCAGTTGGACTATAGCAGAAGAGTTTGTTTCCAAAGGTTTTCAGACGCGTGCTCAAACCTCTTCTCATCCATTCCTCTAGCTGACTAGATGATGCCTGTAAGACCGAATTCCCATCTGGGATGATTTCAAAGCTCACGTGGGTGCCTCTCGTGAACTCAGAACTATCACGCTTTTAGCGTTATCATCTGGAACAGATGGGAACAAACAAGTACTAATTGGGCCTCAAATTGCATGTCTTAGTGAGCTGGATGTGTGAAAATTGTCCTCAATAAAGACTGAATCAATAGACCTGTTCTTTGATGCTAAGAGCGTTGCAATATATGGAGCTTCTACGAGTCAGAACAGTGTTGGTCAGGCAATAGTCCAGAACTTCATCAAACCTCAATATACTGGAAAGGTCTATGGTGTCAATCCAAAATATGACCAAGTTCTAGGAATTCCTTGTTACCCGACCCTACAAGATATCGATGGCCCAGTGGACTTGGTTGTCGTTGCTGTTCCAGCCAGAATCACACCCCGAGTGTTTGAGGACATTGCAGCGAAGGGCTCAAAGGCAGTTATCGTGATATCTGGTGGATTCTCAGAAACTGGGCCCAAGGGAGCTGAGATAGAAGATGAGATTGTGGAGATAGCTAAGAAGCACAATATACGCATTATCGGTCCAAACTGTGTTGGTGTAGTAGATACGAACAGCCATATTGACACCTTCTTCTTGCCAGAGTATCGATGTGGACGACCTAAACCCAGTAATGTAGCAAATATCTCGTTGGTTTCTCAGTCGGGAGCATTTGCAGCAGCAATATCAGATTGGACCGCAGAGCTTGGTTTGGGTATTAGCAAGCTCATTAGTCTTGGAAACAAGAGTGATGTTGATGACGATGACCTCCTATGCTATCTCGGAGAGGATTCAACAACACAGGTCATCTGTTACTACACAGAAGGCTATGATGGATCAAAAGGACGGACCTTCTTCGATACCGCACGAACAGTGACTCCGAACAAGCCAGTTCTAGTGGTGAAGTCTGGAAGAGGGCAGAGAGCACGAGCCGCATCTATGTCACATACAGGGTCTCTTGCGGGCTCTGACAATATTGTCAATGCAGCCTACAGACAAGCGGGAATAATCAGACCAGACAACTTCGAGCAGATGTTTGACATGGCCAAAGCGCTAGCCATGCAGCCTCCAGCAAAAGGCGACAGAGTCCTTATGATAACCAACGGAGGAGGGCTCGGGGTCATGACGACTGATGCTCTTGAAGCCCTTGGGCTAAACATTCCTTGTCCCTCACCTGAACTTGAACAGAGATTCAATGAGATTCTGCCTGCATACTGTGCAGTCGGAAATCCAATCGATGTCGTTGGAGACGCAGGCTCAAGTAGATATGATGTTGTATTAGAAGAGGCTATCGTCAGTGGTGAATACGACATCTTTGTCATTGGAATGCTGCTGCAGACCCCGAGTCTCGATATGGATGTGACTAATGTTATTGCGAATCATCAGCGAGCTTCTGGACTTCCATTTGTGGTTGTATCAATGGGTGGGGGATTCACAACTAAAGCAGGTGAAATCATGGCCTTGATGGGAGTACCAACGTATGCAACTGGAGAGAAGGCAGCTCTTGCAGTAAAAGCACTTGCTCAGTATGGTGAAATTAAGTACGGCAGAGCATTCAACAAGACACTGTCGTCTGACAAATGATAAAAAGGATGAACAAATCAGCAACAAGTGAGAGAGGCTTGAATCAGAGATGAAAGAAGCTAAAAAGATCTTCAAAAATGCCCTTGATGAGGGTAGAACCTTCGTCTTGGAACATGAAGCTAAGGACATAATGAAATCATATGGTATTCCAATCCCAGCATATGCAACAGCAGCTACAGCTGACGAGGCGGTTGCAAAATCGAAAGAGATTGGCTTTCCCGTTGTTCTCAAAATACTCTCTAAAGACATCCTACACAAATCAGATGCTGGTGGAGTCAAAATCAATCTCAAGGACGAGGATTCTGTTCGCAAGGCATTCGATGAGATTATGGTCAATGCGAGAAATTACGGAAAAGAGAAGGGTATAGAAGTTGATCTTAGCCGAGGTGTGTTCATCTCTGACTTTGCAGAACTGGGTACGGAGATCATTGTTGGAGTAACAAAAGACCCTCAGTTTGGTCATGCTCTGATGGCAGGACTGGGAGGCATATTTGTTGAGGTCCTCAAGGACGTGTCCTTCAGGTTGATTCCTTTCACAGAAACAGATGCGAGAGAAATGCTGAGTGAGCTCAAGGCGTACAAAATACTCGAAGGTGTTCGTGGAGAACCACCTCGAGATGTTGATTCCTTAGTCAAAGTCATGTTAGCAATTTCCAAAATGATTGAAGATAATCCTGAGATTACAGAATTGGATTGTAATCCCACTTTTGTGTATGAAAAAGGAAAGGGCTCACTGGTTGTAGATGCCAGGATATTGATTGGCAGTTCTGATTCAGACACTAGTCACTGATCAAATAATTGAGAAGAATTACTCCTCTCTTTAGGTCAAGATCTGTGAGTGGGGAGTCAGATGAGACTTTTGCCTTACTCGCCAATAGAAGTAATAGAGCCACTAGTCTGGGGACTAAGCGAGCATATTGCAGTAGGAAATCTTTGTTACCAGTAGAGTCTACGACAAGACCTTCTAATCTCCTTGTCAGAAGCTGAATTCTTTCTTCAACACCTTCTGCTGGTCTAAGACCCTGAAATATCTCGACCGCAGCTGATTCATCCTGAAGAAACTCGGAAGAGATACCTACCTTTTCAAACATTTCAAGTGCACCAACAATTGTAGAATCATAATGTTCCGCTTCAAGTCGATTGAGTCCTTTCCTTACTGCTTGAATCTGTCCTAACAGACGTAGTGAATTTGTTAGTAGTGTACGAGATGCGCCTGATGTCGAGGATGCCATTTCTGCTAAATGTTCTTCGTGAACTTTCTCAAGATTTGCAGCTAATGATGAATTGAGTTTTCGATCAAAGCCAGGAGAAAATCCAACACTGGCTGCTTGAGGGAGCAGCGTATGAGTTCCGAGTCTACGAATCGCAGTAAGCGTTGTAAAGTCTTCAAGAGGGACATAGAAGAGGAGAATACGAACAATGTCGTATCCGGTTTCGAAATCAGCCTCTGTCGTAACATTTCTACCTTGTGCCTTACATGAGAAAGCGCTTAGTAAAACCCAAGATGATAGGATATCTTCACGAAGCTCCTTTCGCAATCTTGGAGTAGCAAGCTCATGTTCTTCAAGAAAACGAGACAGCTTATCTGCTGCAACGCTTGCTCTCTGAAGACTTGGTCCACTGAGTTGTAAATCTGCAATTGATTTGATGAATTCCCTTGGTTCGCGTGATGGGGGACGGAGGACAAATCCAGGGTCATTTCTTGACATCTGCCACCATTTTGAAGATGAGGTAAAGTAATCTAGAACGTCAATTGCCACTGTAACATCAGAAAGTGTGGCAACCTCTCTTCCGTCAAGATATCCTACAAGTCGAGTAAACAGTCTGATAAAACGCGTAAGGTGCACTGAAATCTTCTCTTCCACAAATTGACTGTCAGTGAATCTCGAAACCACCGTTTCAATCTGAGTTGGTATAGATTTCTCTAGACCAGTGCGTAGTAATCCACTGTAGACATCTACGGGAGTCCTAGACAAAGCCCTGTAATCTCCTGTTGTGTCAAAGCTCTGTTTTTGATTTATAAAAGACTGGATTACGTGTTATTTACACTACTTCCCAAACCTTCGAGATCGTTCACCATAGGAACGCAACGCACGCCATATATCGATACGTCTCACAGCAGGCCAGTAAATCTGTGCGAAATAGAGCTCTGAATAGGCTGATTGCCATAAAAGAAAACCTGAGAGGCGTTCCTCGCCAGAGGTCCGAATTATGAGATCAGGATCTGGTACACCATCTGTGTAAAGATGGCCTTCAATTATATCTTCATCAATTTGAGATGGCGCCATCTCACCAGATGCAATTTTCTCACCAATCGCCTTCACAGCATCAACAAGTTCAGCTCGACCTGAATAGCCAATGGCTACATTGAGGATATGTTCATTATAATCACGGGTTTCCTCTTCTGCGGCCCTTATTGCTTGTTGTACTTTTTCAGGTAGAAGGTCCACTCTACCAATTGCTCTGATTCTCACTCTATGGCGATGAACATCAGGATTACCAACAACCTCTGAAAATTTCTCTTCTGCAAGTGTCATTATTTGCTCTATTTCAGCTTTCTTTCTTTGAAAATTCTCGATCGAGAAAGCGTACAGAGTGCAGACTTTGACATTGGCCTCCCATAGGATTCGTAGAACCTCCATGACCTTTGCAGCGCCTTTTTGATGTCCAAACCAAGGAACTTCAAGTCCGTGTTTTCGTGCATAGCGGCGGTTTCCATCTAGAATGATACCAACATGTCTAGGTGCCCAGTCCTTGTCTAACTGACGGTACAAGTAGTATTCATATAATCTGTACACAGGGCCGGATAAGTTCAATTCTAACACACTCTATTTTGTCGACGATTGAATGTTTTTCCCTAATAGAGTTGATGTTTCAACTGTAGATGTACTAAATCATTCCTGCAACTTTTTCAGCAGCTCGTTTCATGTCGAGGAAGATAAGGCCCAGTTTTGCATTGGCAGTCGTAGAAACTGTGAGACATGCATTCATTCCCGCCTGAACAACTAGCAACCATCCATCTACACCCTTGATGTTGACCTGTTCTAGATTTCCTTTTCCAAGTTCTATTGCAGCCTTTTCACCAAGGGTCAGCATTGCAGCAGTCATTGCTGCTACTTTTGCCTCATCAACATCTGTTGGCAAAGCTGATACGATTGGAAGTCCTTCAACACTGACTATTGCACATGCCTCAATTTCTGGAATGCTTCCCTGCAGCTCATTTAGAACGCCTTCAAGTGTATTTTCGCGGGATTCTCCCATTGGCCTCACCTGTATTTACTTGTACATCCTTTTCAAAATGACTTCTCTAGCTATTGCTTGAAATGCCCTCTTAACTCCTACGCCTTGTACAGCAATGGTTTCATAGATGGGGACATTTCCACCTAGACCGAGTAGATCGAGCATCTCATCACGTGACATTCTGTTGGGGAGGTCTCGCTTGTTGAGCATGACCACAATTGGAATCTCACGACCCAGAGCATCTCCAAGAAACAGCTTCAATTCTTCAAAACTCTCAGTGTTCTCATCACGCTGATCTGGTGATGAGTCTGCAACAAAGAGAATTCCATCAGTACCCTGTAGAACTACTTTCCTCTGATGCCTGTGTCTCTTCTGTCCAGCCACTGTAAAGACATCAAACAGAACTCGCCCACCAGCACTCATAGGCACATAGTCAAAAAACAGTGTACGATTTGTTTCATCCTCTATCGCAGTGAACTCACCTTTCTGTAGCCCTTCTACTTTGCCGTATAGCCAACGGAGTGCGGTTGTTTTACCACCTAGGGACGGGCCATAGAATACTAGCTTGAGATGAATGCGTCCCTTGTCGTCTTTTCGAATTGTAAACACCTCATTGTGTCACTGCAGAGGTCCCTGTATTGGGAGTTGATTGAGTAAAAGTTCAGTCTAATAAAAGCCTTTGTGGCACGGGAGGGTCATTCTGGACGCCTCTCTTTATAGATTGAACTCTTCATCTCAATATGCACTGACTGACAGCTCTGCCAGATGCAATACAACTGTGTGTGTTATGTTTGGCTTGCAAATACTGAGTTCAGCGTCATGAAGAAGCCAAAGCATTATCTACCAGCGGAGAGAGAGTATACAGAGGGAGATCACTTGATGGATAATCAGGAACACAAAACCTGCCCATCGTGCGGCAAAGGGATGGAGAAGGGATATCTCATCAGTAAAATGGGAGTATATTGGGATACCCATGTCCCAAGATTCATTGCACCAGGAACTCTCTTGTCACCAAATACAACAGAGGTGTTCAAGATGCATTATATTCCATCGCACAGGTGTCAATCCTGCAAAATCATTCAATATGGTGAACCATCTGACCTTGTTCATCTTGCATGTCCTCATTGTGAAGCTAAATACCAATACGAGGTGACTAAGGAATCGAAACAGTTTGTCTGTCAGAACTGCAATAAAACCTTCACCAAATGAATGGCATGTGTTTGTTCTCTAGAACTAACACTCACTAAAGTGCTAATCTACCAGATGTAAATACAACTACTGAACTCAAACTCGTTCAAGTTCGGCCAGAGCTGACTTGAGATCCTCCTCGTCCAGCTCACTCTCTTTGGGAGATAGTGGCTCTACTGCAAGGAACTTGTCAAGCTCATCTGCAAGTTGTACGCCCTGCTTCTTCATCACAAGCCGGATCAGACCAATGTTTACCTCTGCTTCTGAAACAACACAGAGTACACCTTTCCCACAGGCTGAGGCGAAGATTTTGCCCTCCGAGAACTCAGAAGTGACTATCTCAAGCTCCCCAATCTGCAGGTTTTTGCCCTGCTCCTCACTTGCGCAGAAGACCGCACTGGCTATAGCTCCGATTGAATCTACGTCGACAGGATAGTAGCTCAGTTTACTTACGTTGGCTATTGTAAGACCGGTCTTGTCTACAAGGATTACCTTCTTGATGCCCTTATCTTGTCTGATTATCTCGGTCAATATCTTGTCGAAGGCTTTTGGATCACTCACTTCCAGTACACCTCATTCTCATTCATTATTCTTGAGGACAACCAATATGAGGCCCTCGCTCACTTCCGGTGCGATGTTTATCTGACCCTTTGTGGTATCAAGAGTCAGGAATGACAGTGACCCCTCTCGAAGTTCACGCACTGCGTCTAGTGCCTTTCCTACGAGGGAGGTGATAATTGCAGCGACATTCTCTGTGGTATCAGGGTCCAGATCACTACTAAGCGGAAGACCCTCCATATTTGTTACAACAACTCCACGGACGCCTTCCTGTGACTTCAGTTTTGAAAGAATCCCTTGAAGTTTTTCTTGGCTAATCAACGTACAGTATCCCCGCTGCGTCAACTGTTCATTAACATCTACGCCGCAGTTGACTATTTTAGACTTGTGGAGATATGTTACCACTCCACACGCACCAATTGCGCATTCGGTGAATATTTGGGGTTGTGTTACATCAAAAAATGGGTGCGGCCGTGTCAAGGAGTAGACACGACCGATTAATGAAACATTAAGAGCTATTCTTCTTCTTCGTCATCAAAGAGTTTCTTCGAGCTTCTTTTCATCTGAGCCAGACTGCCAGTAAACGCTTTGTCTGCAGCTCCTGAGGGAGCTGCTGCGGGAGCTTCCGCAAGCATCTCCTCCTGACGGGCAATCTCCTCTTCTTCGTTGTTCAAAACATTGTCAGTCTTGTCAAGCATTGCTTGAACAGCTTTCGGAGCATCCTTTGCTTTGGTCTTCAGAGCCTTCCTAAATGATGCTATTCTCTTTCGACCCTTCTCTCTGTCACCCCTGAATGACTCTTCACCGGCTTTCTGAGTCACAAAAGTGGCACCAACCGTTGGATCGAGTGTTTCCATGATTTCTTCTTCATTCTTGGAAACTCTGAGTTTGGTAGTCACTGCGCGCACCCTTCGAGCGCCTTCTTCGTCAGTATATGTGACTTGAACCTGAATAGGAACCTCGCTTTCCTTGATCTCTTTCTCGGGCTCAACCTCGAAGTAGAGCTCGTGATCTTCTCCAACGACTCCGATCTTACTCTCGCTCTTCTTCTTGAGTTGGTCAACTACAGCTCGAGAAACTCCTGAAGCATCCTTGACCTTCACGCCTGGAGGTGTTACAAGACGAACTTCAACATCTCTTCCGAGAAGTGAAGCTCCTGCAAGTTCCGAGAGACTTCTGTCAAGCTCGTTTGGAGTGACATAATACATCTGCCCTCCTGTAGCCTCAGGCAAAAGTCCAAGTGTCTGAAGCTCCATACCTGCTCCTGATGCAATACCAACAACATCTACAGCTGTACCTAACTCCATGAACATCTTTCCTAGGTCCTCATAGTACTTACTTGCCGGAGTGACCTGATATCCTTCAAGGGCGCCAATTCCTTCATTTGCCAGCCCATCAGTAAGAAGAACTACTCTTCCAACATTTCGATGTTTGGCAATTACAAAAGCCATGCCCACTGCAGGACCAAGCGCTGTTCCGCCTTGGTCACGGAGCGCCTGTACATGTTTCTTCAGCTTGTCCTGATTCTTACCAACTCCTATCAACTTGACATCATCGAGGAGTTTCTTTGTTGCATTCATGATATCATTGAGACTTGCGAAGGAGTTTCTTGGAAGTTCGACGGGGTTTCCATTTTCGAGATTACGAGCCACAACCGAGCTCTCAAACTCTATCAGACCGAACATTGTATCCGGTGCATTTGCTGCAAGACTATCAATAGATGTGTTTAGACTGCGTTTTACTGCTGCTAAGTTTGCTCCAGCCATAGATCCTGATACATCAATGAGCCCTAAGAAGGACTTTCCACCCACAGCAATTGTTTCAGTAGCAGTTTCTGGATCAGGTGGTCCTTCTATAACAAAATCGGTATCATCACCAGCAACAACTACTTCACCCTCTATGATATTTAGAGTTCCACAAAACGGACACACAAAGTGCTTGCCCACCTTTGGATCCTCTTGGATTTGGTCTACACTAAGAAGGAAACCATTACACTTGTGGCATGCAATTGGTTTTCCTACAATCTTTGTTGTTTCATGCGCTAGATGACCAAATTCTACACGCAAAACGTAAGGAATGTCGCTCAGTACTTTCTTGGATGCTGGAAAAGATTCTGAGCTAGTTCTCAACATAGGCAATTAATATCCGTCTCCAAAATTTATTGGCTGACTTTTACGTGAGCGGTTTTAAGTGAATCGACGAAGAATACTGGAGACCTATTCTAAAAAATGGAATACCAGACCGACGCGTAAGATATTTACGGGCAATGGGTTAGAACTGAGGATAGTCTAATCAGACCTCTCGGGAGGATAACTCACAAATGGTGGATCAAGCAAAGATAGAACAAGTTGTACAGGAAACAATGGCTGCTAATGCAGATCTGGAAGGCATTGTAATCTGCGATGCTAAAGGCAATGTGCTCTTTGGCCACACTATTAGTGGTGGCACCAAACACTCAGATGTCGCAAATCTTTCCGTTAAGATAGCTGCTAATTCCTCCCAACTTTCTGCAGGTCTAGACAAGGGCGGCCTAAAGGAAGTCAGTATTGCATCAGATAACGGTTTCATTATCATCCTCGGAGATGTGAAAATAGTACTGGCTGGAATAGCAGGGGAAGGCGCACGAGAATCACTGGGTCTTCTTAGAATGGCTCTACGACGAGCACTATTATCGATAATCAAGTAAGACCGCGCCTATAAAAGTCAACAGAGTTACACTTTTCAAGACAACAGAGGATGCCCTGTTGGCCTGAATACATTATTCAGACATAGCTGGGGTAATACTTGGGTCATACCAACCGTATTTAGGCCTGTGTAAAATCAGAATAACACACTCGGACACGCCGTGGCTGATCTGACTATAAATTGCCGGAAGGGAACGGGACTTGGTTCACATTGAGAAGCTTGTATGCAAGGGCTTCAAATCGTTTGGAAGAGAATCAGTCAGTATCAAGCTAAATCCGGGATTCACTTGTATTGTGGGACCAAATGGTTCAGGTAAGTCAAATGTTGTCGATGCTATTCTTTTCGTACTGGGACAACTCAGTGCTAAAACTCTAAGGGCTACAGTCTTCTCAGATCTGCTATACTCACCTCCTAAACCAAACATGCCGCCAAAAGCAAAATCAGCAATTGTTGAGCTTCATTTCGATAACAAGGATCGTGCGCTACAAATTGATGCTGATCGTGTTGTAATTGAAAGAGAGTTAGATGACACTGGAAAATCAGTATGTCGAATAAATGGAAAAGTCGTCACGCGGACTGCAGTTCTTGATGTATTGGGCGCTATTGGAGTGGATCCGAATGGCTACAATCTCGTTCTGCAAGGAGAAATTGCACAGATGGTCAAAGTAAGTCCAACAGAACGAAGAAAATTAATTGAAGAAATTGCAGGTATTTCAGCTTACGATGAACAGAAAGAGCGCGCACTGAAGAAGCTCCAAGAGAGTGAAGGAAACCTTGGAAAAGTGGAAATGCAGCTCCAAGAACGACGTCGCCAGTTAGAGAAACTTGAGGAAGATATGTCTGATGCACGTCGATATCAGAATCTAAATGGTCAGATAAGAAAGCTCAGAATCGATATTCTTGCATGGAGTACGATCAAAGGAAAATCAAGAATTGATACAATCAACGAAACACTTGCTCTAAGAGCAGAAGAAGCTGAGAGCTTGGTCAAGGAATTCGTTGAGGTGGAGAACGGAATTGTTACCACTGAGACTGAGATTGAAAGAATAGATCACGATATTGATGAAATAACTGGAGGAGACTCGACGCGGGTATCTGAACAATATGGTATAGTATCTGCAGCAGTGAGTCATGTAAAAGCCGATCTTGAAAGAGCACAATCAGAGTTTGATAGAGCATCAGGCGAACGGAGAACTATCAATGAGGAATTAGAAACAACCCAAGACGAGATTAGTCACTACGAGCAAATGTTGAAAGAAAAGAATAGTGAACTTACCGATCTTGAGAAAGAGATTGCTAGTACAACAGCTGAGATAATACGGTTGGAGGATATGTCTGAGAAAGCTCAAGCCGCTTACTATGAAACTACGCTACGACTGCAGGACCTGAATAATCAGATGCGTCATCTCGACGAAGGAGTTTCTGAAATCAGGTCAACAATAAAATCAGATAACAGAGAACTAGGACTAGCATATGAAGAAGTGCGAGATGCTACGGAAAGCCTTCAGACTGCTGAGAATGAGCTTGCAGAATTGAATGAGAGCATTCCTGAAAAGAGATCCGAGTTGGAACAGTCTATTGAAATTGAAAAGAGCAAGCAGGTCGAAATTACCAGTTTGACAAAGCAACTGTCAACGGTAGATGCAGAGGTTGCAGAGAGCTCAAAGATTGTTGCACAGACAAGAGAAGAGCTCATCAAGGTGCAGGCACGTCAAGATGCTCTAAAGGAGGCTGAAGATGCGTTTCTTAAGAGACGCCAAGCAATAGCTATGGTTTTGAAACTCAGGGATGCAAATGTGATCAGCGGAATTCATGGCACTGTTGCAGAACTTGGAACCATTGACCCGGACTATTCAGTGGCATTAGAGATTGCAGGAGGAAACAGACTTTCTTACATTGTCGTTGAAAATGAACAGATTGCGACTGAATGTGTGGAGATTTTGAAGAAAGAACAAATTGGAAGAGCCTCATTTATCCCTCTTGATAAGATAAAGACGAGTCCACCAGGAAAGCTGCCAAAGGATGAAGGCGTCATAGATTTTGCATTGAACTTGGTCAAGTTTGAACCAAAGATGAAACCAGCATTTGAATTCGTATTCTCTGACACGATTGTGACCGAAGATTTTGATACAGCGAAGCGCCAAGGATTTCGTGGACAGAGAGCTGTATCTCTTGAGGGAGACCTAGTCGAACGGTCAGGCCTAATGACAGGGGGGTTCTTTCAAAAGGCTGCAGCTGGACTATCACTCCAGGTTGAAGACACTAGCCCTCAGATTGTAGAACGTCTTCAAGGTCTTGAAGAAATACTTACAGACCTGCAAGAAAAACAGACATCCCTTCGTAAAGAAAGAAGCGAACTTGAGAAGGAAGTTCAAGGTCTAGAAAAGACAAATTATCGTCTTCAGATGGAATTGAACAGACTCATTGAACGTCTTGAAGAACAGGAATCAAGATCAGAGATTCTTAGAGATAGAATTGCTAAGGCTAACCTTACGATTAGTGAACTGGAGGACCAGGTAAAAGAACTTCAAGAGAGGGATGACGAACTCAGCATCCAACGTGAGAGAGTTCGAGCACAGCGGGATGATGCAAATCAGGCTCTGGTATCATCAGATGCGAACAAAATCAATCAAGAAATCAAAGATCTGAAAGAAGTCCAAGATCAGTACCAGAAGAACAGAGAGAAACTACAGAGTGAAATTACTTCAGTACGAGTGGCTCTGGATGAAAGACTTGGACCAAAAGCGATTGATTTGGAAACTAAGATTCAATCCCAAGACGCAATAATCCCAGGACTTGAAGAAGAGCTGAAACGATTACAGATGGGGCTCTCTGAGAGAGAGGAGGAGTTTGAAAAACTCAAAGAAGAGAGAGAACGCATAGATGATGCGGTAAAGGACAAGCGTGTTCGCCAATTCGAATTGAAAGAGGATCTCCGTAATCTTAGATTGAGACATGAGGAGATTCGAGAAGCGCAGACTTCCAATGAAAAAGCTGTCTACAGACTTCAGACCGAGCAAAATAGACTGGAAAATGATGTTGTTGCATACGAAGCTGAGTTGAAAACTGTTGCAGATGTTCAAACGGCTCTTGAAGATAGAGCAGAGGAACGTGAACTCACATACAAAGAGATTGAAGAATTGGAAGAGAAAATCAAAGAGATAGAACGTGAGCTCGAAGCCATGGGTCCAGTCAATCTCAAGTCACTCACAGATTACGATATTGAGAAGGACAAATACGAAGAGATTGTTGACAAGAAGACTAGACTAGAGAATGAACGCAATGAGATTCTTGCATTCATGGAGGAGTTAGAGGCGGAGAAGACTCAGAAATTCTTGACCGTCTACAATGAGATTGCTGATAACTTCTCTAAAGTATTCGCAAAACTCTCTCCAGATGGAGAAGCAAACCTGATGCTTGAAAATCCAGAGCACCCTTTGATGGGTGGCATAACAGTCAGATCCAAGCCAAGAGGGAAAGAGCTAGTCACATTGGATGCAATGAGCGGTGGGGAAAAGACTCTAACTGGTCTTGCACTCATCTTTGCAATCCAGATGTACAGCCCAGCAAGCTTCTACATCTTTGATGAAATTGATGCTGCTCTTGACAACGTAAATGCTCACAATGTTGCTCTACTTATTTCAGAGATGTCAAAGAACTCACAATTTGTGGTTGTTTCACTTAGAGATACAACTGTTCGAAAAGCTGATTTATTGGTGGGAGTATCTAACCAAGATGGCATCTCAAGGATTGTTGCAGTCGATTTGGAGGAGGTCGCAGCATCGTCATGATGGATGATGACTCACCTTTCTGGGCAACTCCGCCCTATATTCTTCTTACAGATGTTCTTCAATTAGACAAAGTAGAACCATGGAATGTAGATGTTGGTAAGCTTGTTGCAGGATTTCTCGATGAAATGAAACGGCTTGGTGACATAGATTTCAGGATCTCAGGGAACGCATTGTATTCTGCTTCCGTGATTTTTATGAGAAAAACCAGAGAACTGGTTCAACTTGGTCTTTTGCCGCCCGAAGAAGACGAGGGTGAAGGAGAACTAGAAATTCCCCTTATTCGACCTCCATTCAGATTGACAAACAGAAGAGTGACAATTGAAGAGCTGCTTATTGCCATGGACCATGTTCTGAGCAAGGGAGATAGACAACGATCTACTCCAATCAAACAGAGATACAGAGCAAAATCGAGTCCATTGACCTTTCAAGTAAATATTGACCAAGCAAACATCGAGGAAACCATCGCAGATGTCTATCATGATGTCTGTAAAATCATGAAGATTGGTGAAGTCACAAAATTCGTGGATATATTGATGAACAATACAAGACAAGAGATTGTGCGGGTCTTCTTCTCACTATTGTTTCTATTTGCTCGGGCGTACATTGACATCTGGATGGATGAGAAGAGCGTGATTTGGGTGAAACTCGTAGAGCCACCTGAAATTACAGATGATGAACCATCCGAAGAGGAGATTCAGCCAGGAATCGAAACATAGGGTGATTTGATTGGAAGAAGACATGATAACACTAGAAGCTGCACTCTATGTATCTGGAAGAGCATTGACTCTAGAAGAATTGTCTGATATCATTGGAAAGTCTCAATCTACTACACAGAAATTACTTGACGACTTGAGTTTTGAATACAACCAGAAAGAAGGAGCACTGGAGGTTGTTGTTTTGCCTAAGGACCGATACGTGATGCAGCTAAAACCAGAGCTGACTCCGAGGGTTGGAAAACTAATACCAGGAGGGCTCCTTTCCTTTGCAACCCTTCAGACCCTTGTATACATCGCACTAAAACAACCGATTATCCAGTCAGATCTTGTAGCACAACGAGGAACACATTCATACGACCACATCAGAGACCTTGTTGACAAGAAATTCGTGGATGCAGTGCCAGAAGGTCGCTCCAAACTGCTTACGACAACCAAGCTATTTGCCGACTATTTTGGCCTAGACAGTGATCGTGTGAAGCTGAAAGCACAGCTCAAGTTCAAGATGAAGAAGATTCTTGATGATCAACGAGAGGCTGAAGAGGCTGCAGGTTTGACTCCAGATTAGTATCCGAACGGTATGAAGACTGATGTCCATAACAGGATTCCAAATACCAATAGGAATAGTCCAGACACAAATCCTGTGTTTCTTTTGAACTTGATTAAAAGAGCTGTATGAACAACCCCATTCAATATTCCATTAAGCGAGATTCCTAGGCCATAGATCAATGCCCAAGGTGTTTGCGTGGCTATGGGAAAATAGAACAGAAAACTGAGCAATACAAGCACATGACTGAATAGAACCAGAAAATCACGACCCGAGATTGGATCCTTTGGCGTCCCATCTTTGTGCTTCCTTAGCTGGGCTTCGACTTCCCAAGCCCTTGTGTAATTCTCTTCCAAGAAATGACCAGCCTGAGCAAAGCAGACCAAGAGGTACATCAAAGGTGAATAGGCAAATTCTACCACCTGCACAGGAAAGAGAATACCTGCAAGTATTGAAACTAATATCAGAAGCACGAGGAATATAACAAGTGGTTTGAATACCTTCATGACTAGCCACGGACACAACGCAAAAATTAGGATATTAGCGTATTGAATTATCAATTAACATACTCGCGGAATTGGTTCGCCGTATGGAACTTGAATGATTTTGCGTCCGCCAATTGTTGTTTTTAAAAGGACTCGTGCTTTCCCTTTCTGTACTTTGCCAACTACCTGAGCGTGTTTTGTGGTTTTGTGCCTAGCTAGTGCTGAAAGCAACTCATCTGTGCTGTCAGGGTTGGCAGTCATAACCACAGTCCCCTCGCAACTCATGTTTAACGGATCTAGTCCTAATACATTGCAAAGAGATTGAACTGCGGGACGTATAGGTATCTTATCTTCCTGAAGTTCAAATTCAAGTCCTGATTTCGATGCAATCTCGTTGAGAGCAACTGCAGTTCCTCCCCTAGTAGGGTCTTTCATGGCATTGATCCCTCCCACATCGAGACAGTCACGAATAGGAATCCATAGAGGCGCAACATCACTGATCAAATCAGTTTCAAACTGGAGACCTTCACGATGGGCAAGTAGAGATGTACCATGATCCCCGATTGGTCCGGAGAAAATAATATCATCTCCAACTTTTGCCCCACTGTCAGTTATTGGTTGTTCGAGATAGGGCACTCCTATTCCAGTTGTAGACATGACAACTCCATCGAGAGTTCCAGGTGGCATGACCTTTGTATCACCAGCAATCATTGCTACTCCAAGAGGTTCAATGATACTATCTAATGACTTCAAGACTGCCTGTAGTGTTTTTATCTCAACACCTTCCTCTATGATGATCGTGTTTGTCATTGCTATGGGTTGAGATCCCATGACGGCTAGATCATTTATTGTACCGCAGGCTGTCAGAATACCAAGGTCACCACCCGGAAAGAAGACAGGATGGATTGTATGAGCATCTGTACAAACAATTAGATTGGCTCCTGCGATGTTTAGCGTCGCACCGTCATCCATCTCATCAAGACCAATTTCTCCAATCTTTCTATGACTGAAGGAAGGGATTATGACTTCTTCAAGGAGACGCTGCATAATCTTGCCACCAGCACCATGGGCAGACTCAATCTTAGGCATATGTTATCCTCCTGCAGTACCGTATTTTGGTGCACACCTTTGAAGTATTTGAAGAGGATGCTTCGTACATGAAACAAGAAGTTGGCCACGAGGTAAGACTTAAAACGAATCTACATTGAGCGTCATTGACCAAACCAAGAGGTAGTCAGAAATGGGTATCTGGCATAGAAGATCAACACGTACTTTCACTGGTGCTCGACTAGGACAACTAAGAAGTAAGAGAAAGCATCAGTTAGGGCGTGATCCAACTGAAACCCTAATGGGAGAAGCAAAGAGGATTACAATTGATAGTAGACGGAAAGCCAAGAAGATGCCAGCCCTTCGACTCACTCAAGTGAATGTCACAGATCCATCAAAGAATGTAACTTTTCGTGCTGAACTTCAGGATGTTGAAAAGAATCCAGCCAACATGGATTATCAGCGTAGAAAAGTCATTACACGAGGTACTATCATCAAGACCTCAAAGGGTCGCGCCAGAGTGACTAGTAGACCGGGTCAAGATGGCATTCTCAATGCTGTTCTAATTTAGAAAATCTGTTTTGATGCATCGGATTTCCATTATGCAGGAGATTGTGAAACTTCGGCTTCAATACTTGTGATTACGAATTCTTTTCCACCAGTGATTTTTGTAGAACTACCTCCACATTGGGGACATTTCATTGGTGCAAAAACAGCAACTTGAGATGGTATATCTGAGTTGACCTCTGACGCACCCTCAAAGCCACAGTCGTCACATTTCAGACGACCTTTAGTCATTTTTATTCTGAGTTCAGCACCCTCTAGCAACGAGTTTCTACTTGCAATCTCAAAATTGAAAACAAGTTGCTCAGGAACAAGAAAAGTGAATTCTCCAACCTCAACATGAACCACAGAGACTCTCGTGGCATTGTTGTTTTTTGCGGCTTCAACTGCTGTATCGACGATTGAACAAGCAGCTGAGAATTCGTGCAACCAATACCACCAGAACAGGAGTGGATTAATTCTAGTTAAGGCATTTCCGCTGTGGCAACTAGTTCAGACTCTTTATATGAATCATTGTTCATCCAAAGGGTATTCTGTTACTATTTGAGAGGGAGTAAATTTGTCAAAGAGTACAAAGACCCCGAAAAAGAAAGGGACCACAAAGATGACTTCCTCAACAAAGAAAAAGGCTACAAAAAAGGCATCTGCTGAGAAGAAAGTTACTTCCAAGAAGAAGACAAAGGAAAAGAAGACGCCTAAGAAAACTCCTGCAAAAAAGAAAGTAGTAGAAAAGAAAGAGAAACCTCCAAAAAAGAAGACTAGTAAAACATCTACAAGTACTACTACCCGTGTTAACAACAAAGCAATGCTTGAAGAATTGATGGTAGAAATTCAAAGCGATGATCAGCAAGTTAGTCTTGGCTCAATTGAACGATTGGGTGTACTTGATCATCCACAAGCTACTCAAGTTTTGATTGGAGCATTGTCTGATTCACGATATATGGTACGAATTCATGCTGCAGCACAACTCGGTGAGAGAAAAGACAAGAAATCTGTTGATGCATTGATTGCCTCACTAAATGATGAATCAGTTTTTGTCAGACAAACTGTTGCTGGTGCACTTGATAATATTGGAAGTACAAAAGCAAAGAAAGCAGTAGCAAAGGCAGAAAAAGATGGTCTGCTTCTAGATGAGCTACCTGAGGGTAGAAGATTGATGGAGAAGTGAGAATCAGTTCTCAGTTTAGGGGGGGTATTCGACTACATTCTGCTTATATTGAAAGGTGTCTGGAATCAGATAGGAACTCAAGGAGATTTACACTTTGAATGACGAGATTTCTAGAATCGAGTCTAAGATTAAGGACCTTGACCTAGATTATATGAGGGGTCTTGTTTCAGAAGAGGATTACAATAAGCAGATTGTAGACTTGAGGAGTAAATTGGAGATGGCTGGTGGGTCAGTTGAGGAAATATCATCAGTCCATCAAATTCAACCGGCAGAACTCCGAGCTGCAAAACTGCAACCTCCGCCATCCAAGAAGCCAGCAACAGTAGATCCTGTTACAGCAGTAAAAAGAACTGTTCAAGATATGAGACGAATTGCATTGGAGCGGATTGCTCAAGAGTCAGGTGTGTCAATCATGAACGTGACAAAAATACTGAATGACCTTCTTGATGGGCGAGAGTTATCCGGGAGAATTGATCATGATCTGGGTGACTTCATTCTGGGAACTGGAACGGGTCCTGCTCCCAAGACTATTGCAGTTTGTCCATTCTGTAGAAACGACCTTAAGCGTATAGCAGTGAGAGGAGAAACGGTTACTTGTAGCATGTGTAAGGAATCGTTCATTATATCATGATGTCTTGCAAGAGGAATGCACATGGACTTCTTTCAGGCATGTCTGAAAGCAGATGGCCGCACAGCTGTCAATGCAATTTGGAAAATGAGTTCTTCATCCCGTTCATCTGCGATTTGGGCAGTTTTAATGCATGGCGCTTCATGGCACGAGCAACGTACATACGATACACCGCATTCAACAATTGTTGTTAACTCAATACACAGGATGATTGAAAACTTTGGAAATCATCCAAGACTTACACCAGACACGTCAGTAGAATCAATCATCACACAAATTGATGAAGAGCAAAGAATGGAATTACAAGAACTACTTATTCAACGTCTAGCTCTGTATTTAACAGATATTGATCATTGGGTCCCAGAGAAAGGACCAAGGTATAATGTGGACAAAGGAATCGACTCACCAGATAACGCACTAAGGAAATTTTCTACTTCGATTAGGCAGAAAAGTGATGTTGGAGCCTGGGAAGCGGCTGTTATTCTTGCTTCAAAGGAGAATCCTGTGAGGTTGAAACGTATTGTTGCTTCACTCACAGCAGAAGAACCTGATCGACTGGGACATGGATATATCATGCCATATTCGCTCATCGCTGAACTTCCAGCTGCTGAATATACACGACCTCAGATTGCAGTCCTTTGGCACCTCATGGAATATCTCGTGAGGAAAGTTCCTTCGAAATCACCAGATGGTTTCATGAAAGATGACAAGTTGTCTAAACTAACAAAACCGACTGATTTGACCAGATACGAAGATGTTTTCCCAAACGCTGTTGTGAACTTTGGAATTCTTGGACATAATGCAATATTCGCACAGCGAATTGCAGAATCCAATAATCAAGGGCTGCTGACACGAGCTAACGTTGAGTGGCTTATCCGTATTCTGAAACAGAATATTGGCAGTCCCATACAACCTAAGGAGAAGATATCTTTTGATATCATATTGGAGAAAAAATCTGAGAATGATTGGGACCAAGAACCAGTTGCAATTAGACTTCCTCACACAAAGAGTGTTGAGGATTGGCTTTCGAATGAACCTTCAGGGCTCTGGACTAAGATGATACACAAAGAATCAGCCGTGTTCGAAAGAGCGATTACTCAGCTCAATGACGAGGATTGGCCTCTGGTGAGAACGTTTCAATACCTCATGTCGACACTTCTTGGAAATCCAGGCTCTACTCACGTGATAATATTCACACAATCAGTCTGGAATTTGGTGGATTATGGTCTAGTCCCTCAAGATTTGGCCACTCTTCAGGTTCACAGAATGTTACGTAAGTACCTCTATGACTGGTGAAACTTCTGTTTTTTCAGAATGTTCCATTCTTTATAATGATAAGAGAGTGGGGAGAAAAATGGAACCTCTATGATTGCTAGAAGAATTGATTGAGAGGGACTAGCCCTCTCAAGGATTACTTTTCGTCACCCTTCCTATAGGACTCAGCTAGTAAGTCAGGAATATACCGAACCTTCATCTCTGTGTCCTTCATCATATCGTTGATTTGGATTGTGCAGAAGGGGCATTCCGTGGTCACCATGTCAGCACCAGTAGCCTGAATGTACTCTTTCTTCGTATTGGCTATCTTTTGTGACAGTTCACGTTGACCAGCACGAACTCCACCGCCAGCACCACAGCAACGATTCTTGTAAGGATCATCGATGTACTCTACACCAGGGATCATCTTGAGCAACTCTATTGGTTCGTCGAAGACATGCTGCCCTCTCCCAAGGTGACATGGTTCATGGTAGGTGATTTTCATTTTGATCTCACCCTTTGGAGGTACTATATTTTCCTTACCAATCACCTGAATCATATATTCAGCCATGTCATGGACCTTGTAGAGCGGGGGTTCGCCACGCTCTTCCTCAATGAATGGTCGATGGTCCTCGCGGAGTGTCTTACCACATCCAGCACATGCAACTACAACTGTGTCACAGTCGTACTTCTTGCACGCTTCCTCAAATATCTCAGTGACTCTTCGTGCTGCCGCATGGGCAGTATTAAGGTCGCCAGTCCTGAAAGCTGGACTTGCGCAACACCACTGTTCCTTCGGAACCACTACATCTACGTGATTACGGTTAAGGACATCGATCAAAGCCTTTCCAGTGCTCTGCATCCGGTAGTCAATAAGGCAACCTGTGAAGAAGGCGACTCGACCACGGGGATTTTCCACAAAAAATGTGGCATCCTCGATCTGTTTGAGAAGAGGTGCTTCCTTGACAGGTACGGCTCTGCCGGTTTCATTGATTGAGTCGAGAAAGGCTTGTTGACCTTCAGCAAGTGGATATCCAGCCTCTACAGCCTTTGCTCTGAGAAGTTCCACAGCTAAGGCAGGAATGTCAATCTTCTTTGGACAGATGTCAGTACACATCTTACAGGTTGTACATGAATAGACTGACTCATTCATTGCCATTGCAACACGGTCTTCTACATCTCTTGGGTCAAGCTCCAAACGTGCAATTTGACGGATAATCATTGGACCTGGATAATCCCAAGTTTCGTGAACAATAGGGCAATTTGACAGACATGCACTACACTCGATGCATTTACGAATCTCACGTAGTTTTTCAATTTCTTCAGCATGAATGATTTCAGGATGCTGGGCTGGCTTATCACGTGCAACATATGGACGGATTCTTCTGATTCGAAATGATGTCTGTGCCATGTCTGTGACTAGATCCTTGATGATAGGCATCTTCTCTAAAGGTTCCAGAAGCAGATTATCATCAGGGTCGACTTTTGTTCGACACGCAATCCGAGCTGTGTGATTGACTTTCACTGCGCAAGACCCACATTGGCCTCCTCTACATTCCCATCTGAATGCTAGGCTTGAATCAAATTTGTCCTGAATATAGAGTAAAGCATCTAGAACCGTCATACCGGGTTCGTATTCTACCTTAAAGTCCTGAAAATACGGTGCATCATCACTGTCAGGATTGTATCGCTGCACACTTGCTTTGATTGTCTTTGCCATCTTATAGCCTCCTTATGGTGGCGTGATCTTAGTAATCACGAGGTCTTCCTTTCGCAGCTCCATCTCGCCGTCCTTTCCCTTGCGGATGATGATATTGTAATAGCCCTTATCATTGGGGTCTGCATCTACTCGATAGTGAGCGCCTCTGCTTCCCTTTCTCATAACAGCAGCTTCAGCAACCATTCTGGCAGTTGTGACCATATGGGCAAACTCTATTGCCTGATGCCAGCCCGGATTGAAACGCTTGACAGGGACATCAACCTTGATCTTGGGCACGACTTCCTTCTCTATTCTTTTGAGTTCCTTTACTGCGTGTTGCATTTCATCTTCCTTTCTGAAGATTTGCACTTTGGACCACATGAGCTCTGTCAGTTCTTCTCGAGCATCAGCAGGAGAAATTCCCTCCTTTCTTCTGAGCATTGCTTCAAGTCTTACAAACTCATTCTTGATTTCGTCTCGGTCTACACCCAAGTGGTTTATACTCTTGCCATACTTCGCAGCATTCTCACCCGAGAGCGCACCGTACACCTGAGTATCCGCAAGTGCATTTCCACCTAATCTATTACCTCCATGGACACCACCAGTACATTCACCAGCAGCAAAGAGTCCGGGAATGTTAGTACTAGAATTCTCGTCTATCTTAATGCCACCCATGAAGTGGTGTGCAGTCGGTGACACCTGCATTGGTTCATCTCGAATGTCGACTCCAGCATCTTCAAACTGCTCAATCATACTCTCCAGTCTGAATTCAATTATCGAACGTGGGAGGTGCGAAATGCTCAGATAGACACCGCCATCAGGTGAACCTCTTCCCTCAAGGACTTCGGTCATGATTGATCTTGCAACCTGGTCGCGACCAGCCAGCTCCATAACTTCTGGATAGTACTTATTCATGAAACGCTCACCTTTGTTGTTCAGAAGGATACCACCCTCGCCTCGAACGGCCTCTGTGACTAGGCGACCTTTAGCTGATTCGGGTTTGACCATTCCTGTGGGATGAAACTGAATCATTTCCATGTCTATCATCTCACAACCGGCCTCGTAAGCCATGCCATACCCATCACCTACATCAAGCTGAGCGTTGCTGGTGACACTAAAGATTCTACCAGCCCCGCCTGTAGCCATGACAACAGACTTTGCCCGGAATACTAGATAATCACCGTACTTCAAGTCAACTGCACATACACCAGCGATTTTGCCATCTGTGACTAGAAGTCGTGTAGCAAACACCTCATCAAACACTCTTACAGAGGTACTACGAATAGCTTCTGTGAGAGTGACCATGATTTCAGAACCTGTTCTGTCAGATGCATAGGCGGTTCTGCGCCAGCTCTGTTTTCCAAACGTTCTCTGAGCTATTTTTCCCTCAGGTGTCCTATCGAAAACGGCGCCCATATCTTCAAGGTCAAAGATCCGTTGAGGTGCATCCCTCACAAGAATTTCTGCAAGATTCTGGTTGTTGAGATAGTTGCCACCCACGATAGTATCTTTGAAGTGAGTTTCTGGATTATCATCTGGGTCAACATTGCCCAGGGATACATTATAACCACCCTCGGCCATGGCTGTGTGTGCCTTTCCGAGTAGTTCTTTGCTAAGCATGATGACGTCTAGGTTGTGTTTTGAGGCTTCAATTGCCGCACGACAGCCGGCACCACCGGCACCCACAACGAGCACGTCGCACATGATTGTCTTGTAGTCCAACTACAGTCCTCCAGTGGAGAGCATTCTCCTTGGCTAAGCCGTCGGGGCTGGTGCCTCTCTTTAAGAGTTACTGTTGAGCTACAAAGAACAAACACCGAGGTTTCTAATTCTGTGAAGAATGTTTATGTTGTTACAAGAGAAATATGGTTCGGAGTTTCAAGTGGCATTCACAACAATGACAATAACTGTACTGGCTTGCTTTTTTTCGATGATTATAGCAATTATCTCTGGTCATTATATCGGTCGAAATATGAATACAGGAATGGAATCTATTCTCGTATCTATCGTTGTCGTACCAATTCTAGCTGCTATTCTGTCAACTCCTATGTACAATCTTGTTACGCTTGATGATTGGCCAAATAACCCCTTTGTGTTACCTCCAATATTCGCGATTTGGATGGCTGCTGCCGTAGGTGTGTTTCTCGGTTTCAAATCTGGAACGATATGGAACCAGGGGGAGGCCAGCTGTATCTATTGTCTACTATCCTTCGTTTCATTGTTAGCAGGAGTTTCTCTTGTCGTAGTCCTCTTTCTATAGATTCATTCATTGATTCCTATTTTTGCATAGACATCAGCCTTTCGACTTTCAACGAGCTTGTCCATGTCGTCGTGCATACTGTTTCCATGGGAGTCCATCGTTACCAGTAATGGACCAAATTCCTCAGCTGTGATGACCCAAAGCGCTTCTGGCATTCCCAGATCATCCCAAAGGTACGCTCTAACTTCTTTCAAACCTTTGGCAGCTAGTGCTCCGCAACCCCCTGTGTAGCTACAGTACACTGAACCAACTTCTTTCAAAGCGCCAAGTGTTTTCTTTCCCATTCCGCCTTTGCCAACAATGATTCGAGCCTTGTATTTTCTAAGGAATTCATCCTCAAAGAGCTCCATTCTGATACTTGTCGTAGGTCCAGCGGATACAATCTTCCACTTACCATCTTTCTGCCATGCTACAGGGCCGACATGATAGATTACACTTCCTTCAAAGTCTACAGGGGGCTTTTCACCCTTCTCGAACAGATGAAGTGCTCGCTCATGCGCCTCGTCACGAGCGGTGTATACATGCTCACCTGTAACATAGACAACATCGCCAACCTTTAGCTTTCGAGCATCCTCTTCAGAAATTGGAGTTGTCAAATGAAATTCTACCATCTTAGTTTCCCTCCATTGGATGCGTTAGATATGTTACCTTCAGGTCTTTTGTGATCACTGCTGTACTTCGTCTAGCCGCCCAGCACTGGACTGCAACACCAACAGGTAGACTTGCAGGATGACGCATCGCATAGTCGACTTTTACACCAAGTACAGTGGTCTTTCCTCCAAGACCCATTGGACCAATACCTGTTGAGTTGATTGCATCAAAGAGTTCCTCCTCAATCTTAGCAACTTCAGGTTCAGGATGTTTATCATCTAATGGTCGGAGAAGTTGTTGTTTTGCTATTTTGATAGCAATATCTGAGCCGCCTCCAATACCCACACCGATGATGTTAGGCGCGCAAGCCTTACCCATGTAGGAGAGTGCATTATCAACTACAAGCTTCTTGACACCAGTCAAACCAACACCAGGTTTGAGCATCCCGACGATGCTGACGTTCTCACTACCACCTCCCTTTGGAAACGCAGTGATTTCGACAGAATCACCATCTACAATCTCCCAGTTTATCCACGGAATCTTTACGCCAGTATTATCACCTGAATTTCCCCCCACAATTGGATTAACTGCATTAGGTCTGATTGGGATCTCTTTAGTGGCTTTTCTGCTGGCATTAGTGAGAGCTTCCTTGATTTCACCCATATAGGGGAATTTGGCTCCAACCTTAACGTAAAAAATCATGATTCCTGTGTCTTGACACATTGGAACACCAGCTTCAGCTATCTCTAGATTTGTTAAAATAGCAGAGAGCTGGGTCTTAGCAGTTTCATCTGTTTCATTCTTGTTTGCTTTCTCAAGAGCTGTCTTGATGTCCGAGGGTAACTCCGTGACAGCCTTCTTCAACAGACGAAATGTTGTATCATGAATTACTTGATAGGGATCTTCCATTTGATCAGCTTCTGAATCGTGGGTTAGTGTGGCACGAAGTTTGTCCCACACACAGGCCGCGAAAATCAAGGGGTGCTTAATCTGTGTTCCTATCAAGACCAAAGGCTATGACTATATACAGGTGCGTCTAGAGGAAGATGTGGAGTCTGGTTCGTGATGGGTTTCGATTTGACAGTGATGTCCA
>JBHLRQ010000019.1:0-40783 GCA_048882385.1 Candidatus Thorarchaeota archaeon
TGAAGCCGGGGACGCCGCTTCGCCTTCCACCACCAACTTTCAAGTGCATCAATCGCATTGTCCAGGAACTCAATCGCATACTGTGTATGTTTATTCAAACCAGTTTCGAAACCTACCAACTGAGTTCGTTTTCGCATGAATTTTGCTATTGTACCTTGCTTAATGTCCCCTGACTCTGTTGGAATAGGTGCAGGTTTTGCCTTTGGTTGGTCCGGTTTATTTGACTTCTTTTCGGATGGACTCAATGTCGATCGCTCCAATTTTGGTATACCCGAGTTAGTGCGTTAAGACGGGTTCCCCCGTTCTTTCTGCGCTGAATGGATGGATGTATTCTATTTGCATAATATTCTTTTCCGTTACTAACCCTATCAGAAACGCCCCATTCTGTGATTTTGTAGCCTCTGGACTGCTTTTTAGGTTATATTGCACTAATGAAATCATCAACAGAATGATACTTGGAACATATGTTCTAAATAATATCTACGATGAACATCCTTTTTGGCAGGTTCAGCTTCTCATCAAGAGTATCAGAATGAAACCAGCAAAAATCCAAGCAATAGCAGTTTCTAATCTTCCAATCTTTAATGTAGGTGACGATATATCTAGGATAATACTGGACAACTTCGAGCTCAAAGAGGGCGATATTGTCGTTATTACTTCTAAGATCATATCAAAGACCGAAGGCAGATTAGTGAAGGCATCTGATATTACTGTTTCATCAAGAGCCAAAGAGATTGCTGACAGAAATGGATTTGATCCAAAACATGTTGAACTAGCCCTGAGAGAATCTGTTGATATAGTTAGGGAAGAGGGAGTTCTCATAACAGAAACAAAATCGGGGATTGTTTGTAATTTTAGTGGAGTCGACAGGTCCAATGCACCTCCAGGGGAATATGTTCTATTGCCAGTCAATCCTGACGAATCAGCAAAGGTAGTCCGAGATGGTTTGATTGAGAAAACGGGTTTGAATGTCGCAGTTATTATTTCCGACACTCATGGAAGACCATGGAGGAAAGGGTCAATTAATGTGGCAATAGGATGTGCAGGGATTGACGCGTTCAAATATAATCAGGGTAAGAAAGACCTCCGAGGCAGGATTCTAAAGAGATCGACTATTTGTCAAATTGATGAGATTGCTGCATATGTTGAACCACTTATGGGACAAGCAAATGAGAACAGTCCAGTAATTATTGTAAGAGATTATGATTACACAGAGGGAAATGCTAGAGGAAAAGACATTCTGAGGAAGAAAGAGGACGATATGTTTAGGTAATCATGGAAAAAGAGGACGATAGGCTTCCATCAAGGAAGCCCATTGCAAAGTTAATTATCCTATTGGCTGTCCACAACCTCCGCAGAATCTTGCTCCAGCTGGGTAGCCTTTTCCACAGTTATGGCAATAACCTGCTGCAGCGGTTCCAGCACCAGATTGTTGGACTTCAAAAGATTCATGTGCGCCTCTACCTCCGCCACCACCCTCGATAATCCCACCACAGTTAGGACACGAAGGAACATTTCCTGCAACTGTCCCACAATAGGGACACTTGCCTTGTTCTTGAGCAGAAGTAAGATTGGCAATAACTGATGGAATGACTTTCTTCTGTTTGAAGTGGAACTGCATATCTCCGCCAGATTTCAATGAAACAATCAATCGATCACCACTTTGTGTTGCCTGACTGATTGCCAAAACAGGTAATGCCATACTCTCTGTATTGCCATGCTCATCTTTATTGAAATAAGAATCCCTTGTCCAAGAAGAAATCGCTGTTCCAACAGCTGCATATGTTATTCCTCGAGCCAAGGAATGTGTCACACTTCGGCCTAATCCGCCCATCTGCCTACCTGCTCCTTCAAGGAGTGCGGCTCCAGCAACTGCACCAGCAATGGCTCCCCACTTCTTTGCTCCACCCCATTTGCTAGGTTTTTTGTACCATACAAGACGAACATCGGTCACTTCTATTGAACCATCTTCTCCGTCAAATTTGACATCTTTTTCAAGGACCATTTTCCTCTCGTGCTTCATTGTGTCTAGTCCAGAACCAGAATAGGAAACGGTCAGAAACTGCGGTCTATCACTCAATTGTAAGCACCAATGTTCAATCGACGAGAGCAAGTATTAACTTTGTGCTGGCAAACATAACGAAAAGAGGCCGCTTAGTTTTGCGGCCTCTTATCCAATCTATTCTTCTAGATGAATTCCTTCAGCAATTTCCGCTCCACCTGCTGGAGTTTCAATCTCAGCATCAAGTTCAGACTCTTTTGGAGGAGCTGTGACATCACCAATCGCCAATGTTTCTTCATCAAGTGCGGGAGGTTCATGTCTGAATCCATGGATTATGAGGAGGACACCTGTAAAGGATGTGACTCCGCATGCTGCTAGAGTAAGTGGGAAACCAATCACCGTGATCAGCCACCCAAACAGAGCGATCTGTGGAATCGCAAATAGTGTTGCAAGGGTCGGGAAAAGGGAGTACATAGAATTCCTAATCCTGTTTGGTATAGCATCTATCAACACTCTCTGAGTCAAAATCTCAGCAAAGCCTCCAAAGAAACTAGTTGAAACAAATGTTGTGAAGATTAGCGCTATAGGAACAATATTCTCTACAGGGAGAGTAAGAAGCGCAATATTCGACAAAGGCCAGTAGAGTGTCAGTAAACTAGTGCTCTCTGCAGCAGGGGGAAATATCAGCATGATAGCAGCGAACACCCAGAAGAAGATGAAGCCACAGGTTTGCATCAGACGAAATCGGGGTATCCACTTCTTTGGCTCGAATCTACGAGACCATACTCCTGATCGCTCCTGTGAGAAGATACCAGGAATGAAGAGCAATGTTCTGAAACTCGCAACTCCAACATCTGTGATCAAGTAGAGATAATACATAGGGAACAGAATGAGATTACCCCAGACCATGATACTACTAACTGCAAGCATTGTTCCTACTGCGATGTAACGTACAAAGGCATGTTTGAAGAGATAGGTGACTCCGCCTTTTAGAATGGAAACGTACTCACCCATATCAGGGCGTCCACCTTCCTGCATCCTCTGCTCTTCGACCTCAGGGAAATCACGTACAAGTCTGAAAACTGCCATGGCAAACACGAAGGCCAAGATTCCTTGCAATTGAAACACCCAAGGTCTCGAGAATATTACTGCTAAGATACTTCCAGGAATCAAAGAGGCAGTCGACACAATCTGCATGATCATACCCATTCTTCCCCAGAAGACTCCATACTGCTTCCTGTCAGTATCTCCTGGCATTGCAACACGATAATTGTTGTCGAACCATGCACCCCAGGCTCCACTCGCTTGTGATTGAGCAAAGCCCATCAGTGCATATACGCCTACTAGATAGATAAAAGGAGTATCAACGGTGACAAAGGAGATTAGAAGGAATGCCACGCCAAACGAAATTTGTGCACCCGCAATTATGTATCGCTGACCAATCCAGTCACCAACCGCACCTGTTGGATAGTCGAGTAGTATTTGAACAACCATCTGTACAACGACAAGAGTTCCAACAAGTCCCATTCCTTGGAGATACATTCCAGGACCACCACCAAGAGCCTCTGCAACGAATATCACCCAAAATGTAGTTGATAACGTAAAAATGACATTAGCGAGTGGTCCCAAAATCCCCATTATTTTTGCAAGTCTTATGACCTTGTCAGTAGCATCTGGCAAGCCCAGAAAGGATTTCATTCTGCTCATTTCAGCTTCCTCATTTTGTTAATAGGTCAATGTTTGTTTCGTAGTAGGATGCAGCGGTCCCCGGATCACACTTCGGGGACCACTGCGGAGATAGGAGATTTGTCCGGTTAACTATAATGTGAAAGCATCATTGCTCTATCGGGGCAAAGTGTGACCAGCATTGCATAATGCTCCGAAAGATTGAACCCTGATCGACCTGTTCTCAACTGTCAAGCAGGGCTTGTCCATTGATTGGGTCGTTAGGATTGTCATCATCTTTCACCACGCCATTTTCTTTTATCGCACACTTTTATAGTTTGTGTGTCAAACCATTATTTATTTATGGTTTGATATAAGCATTTTCCTCACAGCAATATTTTGTTTGTTGTACTTAAATTCCGTAATTTGTTGATAATATAAACCAAATTCAGAATGAAGTACTGATTTCATGATGTCTATCTCCTAAAGTAAGCATCAGCGATTGCTCGAGTTGAGATCTTTCGATTGTGTTTTAGGTTAGTAATTGCCAAGCTTCTTACCTCCTGTAAGTATAAGCATGAGTTAGAGCACAAGTTCGCAAACCGTTACGAGTGCGATTGTTCTTGATCATCGACCAGTTATTATTCCTTGATAGTGCCATGATATTTCACAACCGTCTATAGGTTGGTCACATGATATGCCATTTCTGAGACTATCTGACCACTCTTATGACCACTGAGTGACCAGCCATCACAAACCTCTGCCGAAGATGAAATCCAACAGACTAGTTTCTCAGAGTAGCTCACATCAATCACCTTATGATTGTCTTATACGCATAGGTCAGAGCCTCTGTGGAAACCTTTGCATTCTTGTAATTCTGGAGAGATTTTCTTTGTGAGTTAGTTGTTAGAGCCATAATGTTTCACAAGAAATACTGCTCACTTTTAGTATATATAGCGAAGCCACTTGTTAGGGTCACAAAATGAAGTCACATATTGTTACTATTATGTCAACACAGACAAGCATATCAAGGACATAGATAGAGCCCTAGATAGCCTCCGGAATGTGATAAAACATGTCCGATGACAATCAAATTCAACAGCTGATTGATTACTTCTCGTTATTTACAGAAAAAGAACTCACGAATCAATTTGGAAATAAAGGCACTTCAATGCATAAATTGTTCAAGAGGCAATTCAAAATCCACTACAACAATTACGAACACATGATGCCGGATGATTTGTCAAAGCGACATGGGATCAACTCGATTTTTGTTATGGCTCTAGATGATGTGATGTGTGAAGTTAGAGCATCATTCACTGAACTCAAGAATACCGTACTGTCAATTTATCGAGCGATGTTGAATGATTATTTCACAATTGAAACTCAGAAACTTAAGCAAAGTCAAAATCCTTGGAAAGAATTTGTGGATTGGATAAAGAAAAATAACCAAGCGAACTACGCCAATGATTACTTCCAAGTCATTGAAGTCGAGCAGGAGGCGGGTTGCTACGGATTTGACATAAGGAGATGTCTGTACTTCGACATCCTAAGAGAATCTGGAAAGCCTGAACTTGGACCAATACTTTGTGAATATGACAATATCCTAGCAGATTTCGTAAAGAGTTGGATAGGATTCACTCGGTACGAAACCATTGCCACTGGGGACAAACGCTGTGATTTTAGATATTGCAAAGCGTAGGTAGAAATCAGACTCTTCTTCTTCTCACAAATACTGCAATGACCATAATCAGTCCGGCAGAAACAGGTATTAAGACAGCCAAAATCAACGGATCTATTTGAAAGCCTTGCGGGTTTCCAGAGCCGTCCAAAGTTGTAACATAGACATTCATCTCAGTGGGGTCCATAGTCACTTGAAATCCAGCATCATCCAGAACGCTTCTGGATCTATTCAAGTAGTTATGAAATGATTCGTCCATTGCGTCCGTACCGTAATACTGCTCACTCAGAGGGGCGTAGTCTGGATCGAGCGAGGAGTACTCTGTATATCCAAGATACTCAGCTGTGGGGATAAGAACATTCTTTGATGCCCAATAGTCCAGCGCTACGGGGTCCTGACTTAATCCGACGATATCAGTGAAGCTCGCAGCAGAATAGGTGGTCGATGGTCCTCTCTGAGAGGAGCTTTCTAAGGGATGTGCATTCACCCAAATCATGTCAAGAATATTGAGAATGGGCATTCGTGTTTCAGCCATCAAAGTTCCCATACCGCCCAAGGCAATTGAGAAGTGTTCGTGGGGTATATTCCCATCTAGCGCTTCAACTCCTTGGGGGACACCCATGTAGTGTTTTATGCAACCAGTCACGCCATAACGGAAATGTGATTTCAATACAGGCATGTTTATGATTTTCAATCTGTCCGAATCAAAACCCGTTGTGTTATCCCATACGCCGTTCTTGAAGCTGACATAAAGACCTGTATCAGTAACAAATTTCGGATATGATGTATAAATCTCTGTTTCGGAATTCCAACTGCTGCTTCTAACGTATCCTTCAGTGAAATCGCCAAGATCATAATCGTCAACAGTATTGTATCTCAATGTATCCCAGAGAATTGTCGATATATCATAGTCTGGAAATTGTCGCGCTACATCCTCCATTGCTTGGCTGTTATTGAAAGCGTTTGCATAGTACGGATTCAAGTTACCAAGACCTTGTCCATTGTCCGCAATGATTAACTCCCCAGAGAATCCATCAGGATGGTTGGTTATTGCCCAGATTATTGCCTTGACGAGATCAGTGTTAGTACCTCCTCTAAAAGCCCATTGACCGTTCACTTTGAGAAGGACAACATCATCGTGTTCTATGAGGCCACTAGGGTCTGATGTTGTATTGTAGAATTGCAACCCTTCATCCGCCATCATTTCAAGCAAAGCAATGATAGCACTTGTAACATTTCCTTCATCATCTGAAACTCCTTGTGCAATGAATAGATCAGATGTATGTTCAGTAGCTTGTGCGATACTCCCCTGAAGCTGAAGAGGAACACGATTATAATCGGAGTAATCCTGTGCAAATACAAAGCCAAGAGCCTGCATTCCTTCACTACTTGTAATGAAAACAGAGCCTACTAAAAGTACTGCTAGGATTCCGACAGGTTTCAAAGGTTTGAAGGTTAACCGAATTGATGCAAGAGAGGGTATAGACGCTAAGAGTGCGAGTTTGAAGACCTCAATATTGGTCAATGCGGCTTGTTGACACGGATAGTGAATACGCGAGGGTTTCTCACCAGTTCGCAAAAGAATCCAGATTGCACTGCCTATAGCAAGAAGGCCAAGAGTCCAAAGACGTTTACTAGATTTCTTTGAATTACAGGATTGTGATTGGCCATCGTGAGGCATATTCTGCAACTCCAATGGAAAATGAAGATACAGGATGTAAGTAATAATGGTGATGCTCTCAGCATTAGTTTGGATAGTCAAACATATTTGGTAGAAGTCATGAGCCCAACCTAGGTTCTTTCACAAAACGGAAGGATGTTAACAATGGAGATAAAAAAGATTGCTGTTTTGGGTGCAGGTCTCATGGGAAATGGAATTGCCCATGTATGTGCTCAAGCAGGCTATGAAGTTAAGATGCGAGATATTGACCAGAAGTTCATTGACAATGGTTTGAGTATGATTAAGAAGAACTTGGAGCGAGGGCTCAAGAAAGGTAGCATCACTCAAGAGGAGATTGATACCATCCTTGGAAGGATAAAAGGAGTTCTAGATCTCAAAGAGGCTGTCAAAGATGCAGATCTCGTAATCGAAGCAATTCCAGAAATCGTTAGCCTAAAACTTGACAACTGGAAAATGGCGGAGGATGCTGCACCAGAACATGCCATTTTTGCTTCAAATACTTCAAGCATCAGTATCACGCAAATGGCGGCCGTTACTAAGAGACCTGAGAAGTTCATCGGGATGCATTTCTTCAATCCAGTTCCAGTTATGGGACTTGTCGAAATAATTAGAGGGCAAGCCACCGACGACGAGACCGTGAAAGTAATTGTCGATGTTTCCAAAAAACTTGGCAAAGAAACCGTGTTAGTCAATGAAGCACCAGGTTTTGCTGTGAATCGGATACTTGTTCCAGCATTACTTGAAGCTGTTTTCGCTATTCAGGAAGGAGTAGCAACAGTGGAAGATATGGATACATCGATTCGGCTTGGATTGAATTGGCCTATGGGTCCATTGACATTGCTTGACTTTGTCGGTCTTGATACAGCGCTCCACATTTCAGACTATTTTGTTGATGAGTTCAAGGACAGCAAGTATGGAGCACCTACTTTACTCAGGAAAATGGTCCGGGCTGGATGGTTGGGCAGGAAATCAGGAATGGGTTTCTACGACTACTCAAGCGAGAAACCAAAACCAAATAGATTCTAATTCACTAACTCTGAATGGCCTATACGGGCCAGTCATCCTCTTGTTTTCATACGAGGATACATATCTGGTAAGGAAACATGACTCGATGTGGTTGTATTGAAGTACGAAGAAAGCAAGTACATTGGTTTCGATGGCACACGGATGTTCATGGCAGTGTATCGCCCGGATGACGATAAACCAAGAGCACTAGTGGTTCTCCTTCATGGTCTGGGAAGTCATGCAGGGGATTTTACCAATGTGGGAGAGTATTTGGCAGAGAGGGGAATTGCAGCTTTCGTTCCAGATCTGCGTGGATTCGGACATTATTCTGGAGTGAAAGGGCATGTGATGAGTTTTGAGGAGTATATCGAAGACATCCAGAACCTTGTGATGCAGGTCAAGGACAGATACCTGAACAAGATTACCTACCTGCTTGGATCCTCAATGGGAGGAATAATTGCTGTAGGGTATATTACGAGATACCCGCGAACACTGGATGGTTTACTCCTTCAATGCCCTGGAGTCAGTACAACTATAGAAATCGGAAAAGGCAGCTATGCCGCTACAAAGGTCCTATCTGTTCTCAATGTGAAGCGGTTTTTCCCATTAAATCCCGATTATACTGAAACATCCCGTAATCATGAAACTGTGGAACGCCATAAAACAGATCCTCTAAGATTTGAGATGATTAGTCCACGATTTGCCATAGAAATGCTCTCAGCATCGAGAGAGACCTTTCGCTCAGCTCCACGGATTGTTCTGCCGGTGCTCATCCAGCAAGCAGGTCAAGACAATGCCACGATGCCTGAAAAGAATAAGGAGTTCTTTGACAACATCTCTTCAGCTGACAAGACATGGAAACTCTATGAGGACCTTTTTCATGAAATTCATGAAGAACCTGAGAGTAAGCAGGTACTAGGAGACCTCTATCATTGGCTTGATACCCGTCTTCCTTCTTAGTCTAGTTTTTCCCTTGACTGTCGAAACCTCCCAAAGATAATGTGAGGTGGAATCAAGAGAGCTGGAAGACTTGTTAGGAGAATCACACCCCAGTCAATTGCATTGATTGGGACAGTTTCAAACAACGCAGCCATTGGTGGAAAATAGATTGTCATTAGCGTGAGTATCACTGATATTGCAACCGCACCCATCAGTACCTTGGAACCTCTGATTTCAGTTCTCCAGACAGGATGGTATTCGTCTCTACAATTCCAAACGAACAGTAGCTCGAAACAGACAACACTAGCAAAGACTGTTGTACGAGCATGTGTTAAAACATGCTCCCAAGATAGTCCGGTGATTGATGATAGGTCAGATTGCCAATCAACTACAGGACCCGTAATTCCTGGGATCCAACCACCATAGATTTGCAACGACCAAAAGAACACTATAATTGAAGCAAGGAATGCTGTGAATCCAGCAACAATGATGAAAGATGCCATCCCCTTATCCATCATTTTTGCTCCAGGTTTTCTAGGTTGTCTTTCCATTACTCCTGTTTCGGGAGGGTCGACTCCAAGTGCAAGTGCGGGAAATCCATCAGTAGCTAGATTGAGCCAGAGAATCTGTATAGCTGTGATTGGTAAAGGTAATCCCAGCATAATTACTGTGAATATTAGAAATACTTCATCGAAATTAGCCGCAAGGAGGAATCGGACGAACTTTCGGATATTGGAATAGATCTCTCTTCCTTTTTCTACAGCTGAAACAATAGTTGCGAAGTTGTCATCCGTGAGGATAACATCAGATGCTTCTTTGGTAACATCTGCGCCTCTGATGCCCATCGATATACCCACATCTGCGGTCTTGATGGCAGGAGCATCATTGACACCATCACCTGTCATAGCTACTACTTCGTTATGGGCTTTCAGCACACTAACAATCTGTAATTTGTGTTCAGGAGCAACCCTTGCAAAAACATTGCAACGTTTGACAGCTTCATTGTATTCTGGGGGAGACAATCGATCCAACTCAGTACCGCTAAGGACCTCACCTTCACGGTCAATCAATCCAACATCAATGGCAATGGCCTGAGCTGTCAGCTTATGGTCTCCAGTAATCATAATTGGTCGAATACCTGCCATTTTACAGATTTTCATTGCAGTGCGAACTTCATCACGTGGTGGATCAATCATCCCAACGAGTCCAACGAAAATAAAATTCCTTTCAACTTTTTCAGGCTCCCAGTCAGGAATCTCCTCCTCAAGTGGACGATAAGCAAATGCAAGAACACGAAGTGCATTCTCAGCATAACCCGCATTTATTTCTACGATAGATTTACGCTCTTTCTCTGAGAGAGGACGGACTTGATTATTCTCGTAGACATGAGTGCATAGAGGTAATAGGACTTCTGGAGCGCCTTTTGCATAGGCGAAAAGCTCACCTCTCCGATTCTGATTAATAGAGGTCATCCTCTTTCTGGCTGAATCAAAGGAGATCTCAGTCAGTTCAGTAAATTCAGAGAGTGTTGATTCATAGGTCTTACAAGCTTTCTCTGCCAAGACGAGTATCGCACCCTCAGTAGGGTCTCCAACAATACTAAAATCAGCTTTTCCCGAAACATCCGGTTGCAGAACAGAATTCGAACAGAGTTGACCTATTTCAAGAAGTTTGACAACATGTGGATCGTCGAGTGGGTCAAATCTCTCGCTGGCTCGAGTGAAAATACCCGCTCTGTTGTATCCTACTCCGCCAACAGAGATAGTCATACCATTGACAAACAAAGTAGTTGCAGTCATCTCGTTCTTCGTAATGGTTCCAGTCTTATCTGAGCAGATGATTGTAGTTGAGCCCAGAGTTTCGACAGAAGGCAGTCTCCTAACAATCGCATTCTTTTGGACCATCCGTTGGACTCCAATAGCAAGTGTTATTGTCACGACAGCTGGCAAACCTTCAGGAATTGCAGATACAGCGAGAGCAATTGCAGCCAACAGAGCTTCCATTGTGCTTGCGGCTGCTGACTGAATGATCTCAGCTCCAAAGACAATGATACAAAGTGCAATAATCAACAGACCAAGTTTCTTTCCGAGATCATCAAGATCGATCTGGAGAGGAGTCATAGTTCTCTCGCTCTCCTGAACAAGTTCAGCAATCTTTCCAAATTGAGTCTTCATTCCTGTTGAGGTCACAATGGCATTTCCTTTCCCTGCAGTGACAGTGGTTCCAGAGAAGACCATGTTCTTCATGTCACCGACAACAGGGCTCTGAAGATGAATTGGATCAATCATCTTTCTAACTGCAATAGATTCTCCAGTTAGTGGTGCTTCATCAACAGAAAAGCTAACTGCGTACACCATTCGACCATCTGCTGGTATACGATCTCCAGCTTCAAAACCAATTAGGTCTCCAGGGACTATGTTTTTCGATTCAACAACAGTCCATAGTCCATCTCGCATAACTCGTGCTTTTGGAGCGGCCATACTCTTCAAGGCTTCTAAGGCTTGCTCAGACTTGTATTCCTGCACGAACCCGAATATTGCATTGAAGATGACAATCGCAAAAATGACGATTGCGTCTATCACACCACTCTCACCGTGACTAGGATCAAGAAATGATGTCATGAGAGAAATCCCGATAGCGATAATCAATATAATGACCATTGGATCCGCGAACTGTTGGAAAAACATGCGAAGTGGGCTAATACCACCTGTTTCGATTAGCTCATTAGATCCAAATTTCGTAAGTCTTGCTTCAGCCTCGGTGCTTGTGAGACCCTCATCCATAGAAGAGTCTAGTTGTTTCAAGACATAATCGATATCGTTGCTGTACCACTCAGTCATTTTCTATACTCCGAGTGCTGACAAAAGTCTACTCCAGAGAGTTGTTTTAATCGCAGAATGTCTGAATAAAAACCTCTCGACATGGGTAAATTTCCTGAGGGTTCGTTTCGAAAGTGTTAAAGCGAGTTAAAGATGAACGACCCCGAATCACAGTCTATAGGTGATGGCATGACAGAGAAAGCAAAATACAACTTCAAATGTTTGGAGCATAAGTGTGAAACAAAAGCATGTCACATTAGACCTATCATCAATGTTACTCATAGGGACATTGCTAGATGGACAAAATTAGGATACTTAATGAATATCCTTCCCGGTCTCACATTGAACTTGCCCAAATCAGAAGAAGATCTGATTAGCATTGAGATGCTTCGCAAACCCCTTGAGAATGACTCAGACACAACTGCGTGTGTCTTTTATAATGAGGGAGCTAATGCCTGTGAAATCAGATATTCACGCCCCATATCATGCAGAACATATCCCTTAGAATACAATGGAGAGAAGTATGTTCTCAGCTCAAAAGACTGTCCCGGTGTGGGTCAAGGCGAAGTCAGCAAAGAAGCGCTCCAAGAGGCTCGAAGTTTAGCAGAGCAAGAGTTCAATGAAAGAATTGAAACAATCTCATCATTACCTGTTATCTACACAATAATAATGAACCAGATGCTCAAACAATCCGCAGAAGCAATGCAGAATCTCTCTGAGAAAGACCGTATGAAGATGGATGAGATTCTTGGAAAGTCTTCAGCAGATAATGAGTCTACAGATCAAGCTGAATGAGCTCTCGAGATGTGAATGTTAATACGTCGAGACCAGTTTCTCTTATACAAACAAGGTCCTCTATTCGAATACCAAACTTGCCTTCTAGATAGATTCCAGGTTCAATACTGTGACACATTCCAGGTTGAAGTATTTCTGAACTCCCTCTGACAATATAAGGAGGCTCATGTACTTCAAGTCCAATACCGTGACCCAACCGATGAGTGAAATTTTCACCGAAACCAGCATCGTCAATTATTCTTCTTGCAAGACCATCTGCTGCTCCACATGATATTCCTGCTCGGACCTTCTCCAAGGCGGTTTCGACCGCCAAAAGAACTGTAGAATAAACTCGTTGAATCTCCTCCGTTGGCTCTCCAACAACCCCTACACGTGTCATGTCAGTGTTGTATCCTTCAAGGGAGCAACCACAGTCCATAAGGACTACATCTCCCTTTTTGAGTTGCCTACTTCCAGGCGAGGCATGAGGTAGTGCACTGTTTTCACCAAATTGAATTGCGGCAAATGTGGGGACGGCACCTTGGCGACGAATCTCTTTCTGAACGATTTCTTGAACATCCAACTCAGTCATTCCTAGTTCTATCTCGGCAAAAGCTTTTGATACAGCATCATCTATTATATGTCCAGTTTTCTTCATGAATTCGAGCTCTGTTTTGGACTTAGAAACTCGCATTTGGTCAATGACCGGAGTGATTGATGCGGAATCCCTGAAACCAGCAATTGCTCTCTCTAGAGACCAATACACACCAAGAGGAATTGAGTCATCAAGAAGAGCGATTTTGTTTGTGCCAACCAAGTCAGCAATCATTTCGTATGGATTCTCATCCTCAGCCCAAGAAAGGAATTCTTTGATCCATGTGTGAGAAGAATGGTCAGCAACTTCAAAAGCTGGAGAAACTATGACTGGAGCTTCATCCTTTCTAATCACAAGCGCAATAAGCCGCTCATGCATCTCATACTTGAATCCAGCCAAGTATTGAAAACTTGGGGCGGGAGTCAGAAAAGCAAAGTCAGCACTAGAGGCGTTAATATGCTTCTGTACTTGGTTCATTCTTTTGATGTAAACCGATTCGTCGAGCAATTCCAGCTCTCACAACCAGAAACAATATAGAAAGCACTGCAATTAACAATGACGGTTAGCTCATTACAGAAGAATTACAGTTAATAGGAGGACACAGTGCCTCGGTTTCAGAATGGAAGAAGAAGTGACATCCTCTGAACCAGAGAGCTATAAACTCCAGAAATTGCCTGCGAGTGCGTATATTGTAGGAGCGCTCACTCAGTTTGCCGTAGGTTTGCATTCCCCATTTCTCTCAGCGTATCTTATTGATATGCAAGAATATCTCTATGGGGCTCAAAATTTCGCAGAACAAGGTGCCTTTCGGAGTGTGGGAAATTTCGCCCCTACACTTCTGCAGCCTCTTTGGGGTGGGACATCAGATAGGGTTGGACATACAAAGGCATTTGTTGCTTTTGGTACACTTACTGGATTGCTAGTTGTCTACATGTTCTTGTGGGCATCCACTCCGATTGAATTAATCATCCTCTATACCATTCAATCAATTTTATTCAGTATTCAGATTCCAACATGGCTCTCACTTATTGGAGGTCTGATGAATGAAGAGAACCGCGGGATAGAGCTCGGTAAACTTGGGTTGGTAACTAATATTGCTTCTTTAACAGCAACCCTGATTTCCGGTTTTATCGCAGTATTACCAGGTCTTGTTCCAATTCTAAGAGGTTTGTTGGGAGAATTACTATTTCCAGTCCAGTCCTCAGCTGATTTATGGCGTGAAACATACTACGGAGCGTTCTTCTTTGCAGCGGTTGTGGGGATTGTTTCATCTGTTCTTTCCTTAAGAATTAGGGAAAGTCCAAGGAAAAGAGATGGACCTCGAAAATTCCCTCCTATGCTTAGATTAATTTCTAAGCCAGGGGAGTTTAGACGATTCTGCTTTGTAGCCATCTTCTTCTCATTTGCGATGTCAATGGCTTGGCCCTATTTCATAGTTGTTCAAAAGACTTGGCTCGGTAATTCAAATCTTGAGATAGCAATTGCATCTGCGGTTATGACCATGTCCATAGTTTTGTTTACAGTTCCTTTTGGCAGATTGAGTGATAGAGTTGGTAGGAAACCCTTGATAGTTCTTGGACGAGGTCTCCTATTTCTCGTTCCTATAATGTACGCATTCGCTTCAGATGTATACATGGTGTATGCAGCTAATGTACTCGCTGGCTTTTGTGTTGCATCGGGGATGAATGCTATCACTGCATATATCTATGACATTTCTCCTGATGATGAGCGAGGATCTCATCTCGCAGTGTATAATACCTTCACAGGAATTGTATATACATGCGGTACATTGCTAGCAGGTATCTTTGGAGAAGCTATCAGGTTAGTCTTTGGTAGTGAGTATCTATCTGTTTTCATTATGCTTATTCTTAGTGGATTATTGAGGTTCATTGCATCTTTCTTCTACCTGCTCATCAGGGAACCTCGAGAATATTCATCGACTCTGTGGCTCGAATTGAGGGCGATTCTTCCAAGTAGACGTCATGATGCAGACCACGTCTAAAATAGACATACTTAAGGAGATGTGGGGGAAAACTAAACGCCGTACTTACGAGAGGTTTGTGTCAGTTGGAAAAAGGACCGAGCTTTGAAGAGAGCTGGAAAATTGAAATCAGAAGAGGTATTCTTCAGTACGCGGTCCTGGCAATTGTTAAACTTCATGAGGAAGGAATTCATGGGTATGGAATTGCACGAGAACTCGAAGAGAGAACTGATGGTCTTCTACAGGTGAAAGAAGGTACACTTTATCCGATTCTGCACAGACTTCGCAAAGAACGACTTTTCAATGTCCGCACAGAGAAATCCGAGTCTGGACCTAGTAGGAAGGTCTACGTTCTTACTGGAGAGGGTGATCGAGTCTATCGCCAATTGACAATCGTCGTTGGGGATATTTTTGAAAAACTGGAGGCTCTTAGGAAATGAGTGAAGATGAGATTAGACACCTCGTTGAAGGGTATCTAAAAAAGACCGAACGACTCTTGCCGTCTGGTTTTGAAACAGAGGATCTGATTGAAGACTTGAGGTCTCACATTCATGATTCATTCAATGACAAAGTCTTGAAACGACCATCTGAAGTATATGTGAAGCTAATAAACGAGGTTCTTGATGAGCTTGGAACCCCTGAAGAGATTGCTGAACAATATGGGAAGGAGCAATTAGTTGAGAGAGACAAAAGGGATTTTGCAGACAGGTGGATCTACTACACAATGAGGTTGACTGCAGCTATTCTAGTGGTTGTGATTGCATCATGGATTGCATCAATGATAACAGACGGAGCAGTGGATTTCAATCTTGCAGTGATCGTTCTTCTCTTCTTTGCTGTTCTCGAATGGTATGTCAGAACCCAGCAAACTAAGGATGCATAGAATCATGGGAGTAAAAACACATTATTTTGATGAAGCATCTCCAGAGCACAGCTCAAAGGTTCTTTCGCTTGTTCGAGAATATCTGAAAGATAGTCCTGAAGTTGAGCATGTAGTTGTAGCGACAACTGAAGGAACAACAGGAATAGCAGCAGCCAAAGAATTCTCATCCAAGAACGTGGTCATTGTATCTCATCAAACTGGATTTGCGAAAGAGAATGAAAACGAACTGAGTGATTTAAACCGTGCAGAGATAGAGAAACATGGAGCTAAAGTTTTGACAGCAACCCATGTTTTTGCTGGAGTTGCTAGGAGTTTTCGCAAACAGCTTGGGACTTGGATGCCAACTGAAATCGTGGCTGTTGCTTTGAGAATATTTGGCCAAGGGACAAAAGTATGTGCAGAAATAGCCATGATGGCAGCGGATGCAGGTCTCATTCCTGTAGACAAAGATGTTGTATGCATAGGGGGTACAGGACGAGGCGCTGATACAGCTTGGGTAGTTCGTCCTGCAAACTCTGATGCGTTTCCAAAATTAAGGATGAAAGCCTGTATATGTAAGCCTCTTGAGTTCTAGTCAAAGACTTCATCGAATTTCTTCAAGAATTCTTTCTGTTCTTTGTTCAGCTTTCGTGGGATTTTGATGTTCACTCGTACCAACTGATCACCACTCCGACCATCTTCTGTATGGACACCCTTACCCTTCATACGGAACAGAGTTCCACTTTCAGTTCCACTCTTCACCTTAACTTTGCTGTTTCCCCACATTGTGGGTACCTCAACTTCACCACCCAGAACAGCAATAGAGAACGGGATGTCTGTTTCCATATACACATGTAGACCTCTTCTCACAAAGAATTCATGGGGTTTGACTGCGAACATCAAGATGAGGTCTCCATGCGGACCACCCCTCTCGCCTGCATTTCCTCCACCCTGAATCCTAATTCCTTGTCCATCTTCGACTCCAGGAGGTATAGGAATCTTAGTTTCTTTTCTTTCGTCGACAATTCCTGAGCCACGACACTCAAGGCAGGGAGTATCAATTGACTCACCAAGTCCTCTGCATGTTGGACAGGTCTGAGCAACACTCATGAACCCACCCATCGATCTGACTACCTGTCCTTGTCCTCCGCAAGTTCTGCAGCGAACTGGTTGAGTACCTGGTTTTGCACCGCTTCCATTGCATTTGGAACACTGGACCTTCCTTCGAAAGGCAAGCTCTTTCTCAGTCCCGAAGAACGCCTCTTCAAAGGACAGGTTAATCGACATACGCAGAGTCTGGCCGGAAGGAGGTCCAGCTCGACCTCTCTGACCAAAACCTCCAAAACCTCCAAATCCTCTGAAGATGGAGCTGAATATGTCTCCGAACCCATCCATGTTTATGCCTTGAAAATCAGCAGTCCCATAGCGATCATAGTTGGCTCGTTTTTCAGGATCGCTAAGCACATCATAGGCTTCATTCACTCTTTTTAGTTTCTCTTGGGCACTAGGATCAGGATTACGATCTGGGTGATACTCCTTAGCTAATCTTCGATAAGCCTTCTTGATATCGTCTTGCGTAGCACTACGACTTACACCAAGCAGTTCATAGTAGTCATCTTCAGCCACAGAGTATCACCCATCGTTGATTATTCTAGATCTTCAAAATCTACGTCAACGACGTCTTCTTCATCTCCAGAAGATGCTGTTGTTGGACCGGTAGGACCAGCTCCCATCTGACTAGTATCAAAGCCAGCTGCACCAGGTCCTGCTCCACCAGGTCCAGCCGCACCATAGACTTTCTCTGAAATCTTGTATATGATTTGCTGAAGTTCTTGTGTACCAGACTTCATCTTTTCATAATCGTCTGTTTCCATTGCCTTGGTCAGTTCCTGTGCCTTTGTTTCGAATTCTTTCTTCAGATCAGCAGGAACCTTGTCTCCAAGATCCTTCAGTAGCTTCTCTCCTTGATGGATCATTTGGTCAGCCATATTTTTGGTTTCTACTTGGTCTTTCCACTTTGCATCCTCTTCAGCATACTTCTCTGCATCTTTGACCATTCTATTAATGTCATCATCAGAGAGATTTGTGCTTGCGGTAATTGTTATTGATTGCTCGTTACCAGTAGCTAGGTCCTTGGCTTTTACATTGGCAATGCCATTCGCATCAATATCAAATGTGACCTCAATCTGTGGCGTACCTCTGGGTGCGGGAGGAATTCCAACGAGCTGGAATTTCCCCAGCGTCATATTCTGTGCAGCCATTGGACGTTCTCCCTGAACAACATGAATGTCCACAGCTGTCTGACCATCAGCAGCTGTTGAGAAAATCTTACTCTTTCTGGTCGGAACAGTTGTATTCCTATCAATCAATGGGGTTGAAACTCCACCTAAGGTTTCAATACCAAGTGTCAGAGGTGTGACATCTAGAAGCAGGATGTCCTTCACATCTCCTGACAGTACACCAGCCTGAGCTGCGGCTCCGAGTGCAACGCATTCATCTGGATTGATGCTCTTATCGCCCTCTTTTCCAAACAGGTCACGAATGATTTGTTGGATCATTGGCATCCGAGTTGCCCCTCCAACAAGTAGGATTTTATTAATCTGTTCAGGTTCCAACTTGGCATCACTCAGAGCCTGACGTATAGGTCCTACTGTTGCATCAACCAAGTCATCTGTCATCTTTTCAAATGTTGAACGGTTCAGGTCAATGTTAAGATGTTTTGGACCACTCTGGTCAGCTGTAATATAGGGCAGGTTAATGTTTGTCTGCATGACTGTGGAGAGCTCAATCTTTGCCTGTTCTGCAGCATCTCGAACTCGTTGCATTGCAGAAAGATCTGATTTCAAATCAACCCCAGTCTGATTCTTGAACTCCTCGACCATCCAGTTAATGATTCGGTTGTCCCAGTCGTCACCACCGAGCTGTGTGTTACCACTCGTCGAGAGGACTTCATAAACAGTTTCACTATCGACTTCTCCAATGTCTAGAATAGATACATCAAAGGTCCCTCCACCGAGGTCATATACCAGTACTTTCACTTCCTTGCCCTTGTCCAATCCATACGCAAGTGCTGAGGCTGTGGGTTCATTCACAATTCGTTCAACTTCAAATCCAGCTATTCTCCCAGCATCTCGGGTAGCTTGTCTCTGGCTATCATTGAAGTATGCAGGAACGGTGATAACCGCTTTCTCAATGGATTCACCTAAGAACGATTCTGCATCCTTCTTCATCTTTGTCAGAATCATTGCAGAAATTTCCTGGGGCGTGTATTCCTTATCACCTATCTTGACCTTGTAGTCCTGTCCCATCTTTCTCTTGATGGAGCGGACAGTACGATCGGGTATTGATACCGCCTGACGTTTAGCAAGCTCACCCACGACAATCTCACCCTTCGGGGTAATTCCAACAACTGAAGGAGTCAGACGCTTTCCCTCAGCGTTAGGAATAATGGTAGGCTTACCGCCTTCCATATAGGCGATGCCACTGTTTGTCGTACCCAAGTCAATTCCAACTATCTTACTTGTCATCATTAATCACCATTGTTTTCCGAATTGTTATTATCCTCATCACTACTCGCTTCGACAGGAACTTCTATTCGGTTCACACAGACCATTGCAGGCCGCAGAACCTTCTCTTTGAGCATATAGCCTCTCTGATATTCTTCAAGAATTAGTCCATCAGGTTTGTCAGGGTCATTTGTCTTTTGAACTGCATGCTGATAGTATGGGTCAAATTGTTTACCTAGCGACTCAATCGGACGCACACCTTCTTTTGAGAGAATTGTATCCAATTGTTTTTGAATCGCTTCGACTCCAGCTTTGGCTTCATTCGGATCCTTCTTGAAGTCTACTTGGAGTGCACGGAGAAGGTTATCATAGACATCTAAAACCTTCAGAATGATGTCCTCACTTGCGAACTGTGCAGCTTGTGAGAATCTGCTATCCATCCGTTTCCGGTAGTTATCAAACTCAGCTTGCAACCGTTGAAGTCTATCAAGCAAATCCTTGGATTTCTCACTCTCATCTTTGACCTGTTCAAGGAGAGGGTCTTCAGGAACCATCTCGAAGACTTCCTCAGGTTCATTGAAAACTTCATCTGACAGGTCCATCTCAAGATCCTGATTATTTTCGCCTTCATCGTACATTTCAAGTCCACGCTGCCTAATCGTAGTAATCACTGACTGACAATTTGTACAGAAGGGGGTCGTAATTGGGTTGCTGAATAATACACAGCTCCCCTCGGTGACTCGGGCCAATGCTTTGGCGAACAAATAAAACCTTTTCGACTCGGCAAGTTTTTGCGAAACCGAAAACAACATCAAGGGGAAGCAATGGATTCTGATTGAAATGTCGATTGACGATGAACTTGAACGAGCGCGGCAACTAGTTGTGCGTAGTAGCAAGATTACAGCTTTGACTGGCGCAGGTATCAGTGTAGATTCAGGGATTCCTGACTTCCGTTCAGAGGGAGGTCTATGGGAACGCTACGATCCTCATGAATACGCAACAATTGAGAGTTTCATGCGAAACCCAATAAAATTCTGGACTATGGGTCGTGAGCTTGCTGAAACAATACTTCAAGCAAAGCCAAACAGCGCTCATATTGGATTATCTAAATTGGAATCTGATAAGAAACTTCTTGGTGTCATAACACTGAATATTGACAATCTGCATCAGGCAGCTGGCAATCAACGTATTGTAGAACTTCATGGCAACTACCTCAGAGCACATTGCATTGAGTGCAACAAGGAGTTTGTAGGAGAGGCAGTTCACAAGAGAGTAGTAAGTGGAGAGATACCCCCAAAATGCGATGCGTGTAATGGAGTTTTGAAATCTGAAGCTATTCTGTTTGGAGAACCTCTTCCAGAGAAAGCCATGGAAGAAGCCATTAATCTATGCCGAAAAACCGACCTTATGATGGTAATTGGTACAAGTCTGACTATTTATCCAGCAGCATTCTTACCTCAGCTAGCCAAGAACGCAGGAGCGAAAATTATCCTAATCAATCTGGAGGGAATTAACAGAGACAATGTTGCAGATATAGTAATTCGAGGGCGAGCAACTGAGATTATACCCAAACTGGTCGAATATTAGATCAACAAAGGAAAGGCAAACCAGGAATATACTGCTAGACCACCTGGAATTATTATCACTGAAAGAAATATCGTGATTACACCAAGTAGGTATAGATTATTATCCATCATCCAGAGACCCAGATACGAAAAGGCGTAGGATACAACACAAGCTGTAAAACCCAAAACAATTACCGGAGCTAGGGGGAATGCGATGGATAGGAATCCTCCAGCTTGCGTCCAGAGCAATCCTATGTTTAAAACGACGAAAAAACCACGGACGGCTAAATAGACAATAATACAAACAAAAATCCCAATCTGTGAAAATGTCATGCGTGCAGGTAGACTCATAGTTTGCTCAGGGATTTTTTGCTCAGACGACCTTTTTACGCTTTCGAAAATGTATACTGCAAATGTCATAAGGAGGTTTTTTCCCAACCCGGACCAATGAACGACATTGCGTGGAAGCTGGCGAGCCTAGGTCAGCTCTCCATTCTTCTGGAGGCAAGCTCTCCGAAACCCGGAAATGTAAATAGACAAGTAGGTTTCTCAGATACTGACTATAGGCATTTTCTTGCAAGTGCATCATTAATGGCACAGGGATTACACCTCAGTGCCACAAGAGGAATCGCTCTTGCAGAAGAGGAGATTCGACCTTCAGAAATCCATTTGGGAGAACTAATTTTCCAATGTGCAAAAGATACTTTCACAGGTATTAACAGGAGAAATACAATACTTGGCACAATCCTTCTTTATGTTCCACTTGTAGTTTCATGTGCAGCCACAGTGAAACAAGATGGAAAGTTCTCAATCAGTCGTGTTGTTGAATGGTTAAGGACTATTGTAAAACACACATCAGTTGAAGACACAGTAAATCTGTACAAAGCGTTCCATCTAGCTCGGTCTACTAGTCCAAAACATAATGAATCAGCAAGTTGGACAGAAGCCCATACTCGATACGACATTGACAATAAGCGAGTTTTGGAAAATATTGTTGAAGATGGACTCACCCTTCAAGGACTCTTTCAGATGTCTTCGGACGTTGATGAGATTAGTAATGAATGGGCAAATCAGTTTAATTTGACTTTGGCGAAGGTTTTCCCCTACCTCGATAGTATTACTCAAAACCTTGAGGATTTGGAAGAAGGCATTGTTCAGACTTTCATTTGGTTGCTTTCACTTCGGCCAGATGGCCTCATCACTAAGAAAGCTGGGGAGAATCAAGCAGAGGATGTGAGGGCTCTTGCTGAGAAAATAATGGCAGCTTGGGATCAAAAATCGGATCCAATGGAGATAATGGTCCGACTTGACTATGAGCTTCGAAAAGAGGGCAATCTACTGAATCCGGGTACAACAGCAGATTTAGTATCAGCGGCGATCCTGTGCAAATTAGTAGCTCTTGAATTTCCTTGAAATCATCCGATTATTCCACTGAACAAAATTAGTGCCAGTATAAATAGGAGTGCTGCGGATGGTACCAACATAATCATTCCTTCATGACGTTTCACTAGACGCGCTTCGTTTCTCGGTCCAAAATAGAAACCTATTAACAAAATCACGCCTAGAACAACCAAGAGTAAAGCGAGTCCTTCATGTGCCATTCTTAATCCCGAATCTCGTGGGTATCTGACTCGTTATTAACATAATCGTCGTATACAATAATTATAGTAAAAACAAGTGGGGATGCTCTGAGCCACAAAGGTGGTCAAGAGCATGGGTGACAACCAAAGATCACACGAGAACCTGCCTGAAAACGTGCTCGAACCTCATTCGAAGTTCTCTTGCACGCTCCATATCGGCCGCATATAGTGGCTGCCGCATATCAGTCAGATTTGGAATCTTCTTGCACAATTTCTGACCCATTAGTTTACGCAATGCGAAGCTGACGGTTCGAGGTGCAAGGTCCACTCTTGTGCTGATTGCCTTTGGTGTCATGGGACCCTCTGACGTCAGACGATCCAAAACGATTATGGCACTGCGCGGTAGTTCAATGGACATCTTGTTCTCTACCATCCCTTGAATGGTCGGGTCTTTCCGTTCCCATCTATTAAGTACACTATATTCAATATAAGAGATAAGGTCACAGCAGTTTGAGTAATTTTCGTGTATTTACTTAAATTTGAGAGAAAAGATGAGCATTTGAGAATGCATTCTAGCGATTGAATGAGTGTGAAGAATGTCTGATCGAGGGTTCCATATGTGCTGATTGTTTCTTAGTGTATAGAAGCTGAAGCTCACGTACTTTTTCTAGATTGACATGATAGATTGGTTGACGCATGTCTGCTAGATTTGGTGTCTTCTTGATCACTTGTTCCCTCACTAAGGTTCTTAGTGCAAAAGAGATTGTACGTGGTGCGAGATCAACCTTCTCAATGATGGTCTTAGGAGTCATAGGACCTTCAGATGTGAGACTGTTTAAAACAATCAAAGCACTGTTAGGCAAATCTATTGACATATCCCACTCACAATCCATCTAAACAATATCAACCATTGAATATAAGGGGTTGTTTCAAAGCATAAATAGATAATTCGTGTCTAAAAATCGATTGTGATGGGAATGGTGCATCGTGTATTTGTCACAAGGAAGATACCATCGGTAGGAATTAATATAATCTCAGAGAGGTATGACGTTGATCTTTGGTTAGATGAACGACCACCAACGACTGAAGAGATTATCGAACGAGCAAAAGGTTGTACTGGACTTATCACTCTACTTTCTGATGATATCAATTGTAATGTACTTGAGAAACTCACCGAACTTCGAGTGATTGCTCAGTATGCAGTCGGATATGATAATATTGACATACAAGACGCGACTAGCCGCGGCATAATTGTGACGAACACTCCTGGTGTTTTGACAGAAACAACTGCAGACCTAGCTTGGGCTCTACTTATGGCAGCTTCAAGAAGACTAGTTGAAGCAGACAAATACATTCGAGAAAAAAAGTGGGATGTCGCATGGGGTCCGGAGATGTTACTTGGATCAGATGTGCATGGAGCTACGCTTGGTGTGATTGGGATGGGAAGGATTGGACAGGCTGTAGCACGCCGCGCATGTGGATTCAGCATGAAGATACTATATCATTCTCGAACTCAACACAAGGAAATTGAGGATAAGCTCGGAGCTAGAAGAGTCGATCTAGAAACACTTCTGATAGAATCAGATATAGTAACACTTCATGTGCCGTTGAGTCCAGAAACACATCATCTCATTGGAGAGAAGGAACTGACGTTGATGAAGTCTGACTCAGTCCTAATCAATACATCGAGGGGCAAGGTCATTGATGAGGATGCGCTCTATAAAGCCCTACGAGAGGGTCATATTGGATGCGCAGGTCTTGATGTGTTTAGAGAAGAACCAATTTCGAAGACGAGTCCACTTCTCTCTCTTCAGAATATAATCGTCGCTCCTCACATTGGTAGTGCAAGCAGGAGTACAAGAGCCACAATGTCACGAATGTGTGCAGAGAATCTAGTTGCAGCATTAGAGGGAAATGCGCCACCAAACATTGTCAATCCTGAGGTGTTATGAATGAGTAAAGAGTGTCTCAATCAAATCAGAGGTAGACGATCCATCAGAAGGTTCTCTTCTGAGCCTATCGATGAGGGAGATATCAAGGATATTTTGAAAGTTGGTTTCAGTGCTCCAAGCGCAGGAAACCGTCAGCCTTGGCGTGTCGTCATTGTCAAAGATCAAGAATTAAAAAATCAGCTTAGTGACGCAGCATTCGGTCAGACATTCTTAGCGCGTGCTCCAGTGGTCTATGTTGTGTGTGGAGTTCCAGAAGAATCCGCAGAGAGATATAAGGAAAGGGGAAGCACACTCTACTATATCCAAGACACCGCTGCTTTAACTTTGAACCTTCTCCATGCAGCACATATGCTTGGGTATGGAGCTTGCTGGATAGGTGCATTTAATGAGAGTGAAGTTTCAACAGTTCTCAAAATACCTTCAAATATGAGACCAGTGTCTATTATCCCCGTAGGTAGAATTGAGGGAAACATTCCAGATATGAAACCCAGAAGAAATGTGTCTGAGGTTGTAATCCAAGAGCATTTTGTTTGATACATATTAAGAAGTTTAGTGAAATGTGACATTTTAGCCCAATCGTAAGACAGGATTTCCTCGTTGATTACTGAAGAAATTAAAAATAGGAAGGGATGGAGGCCGAAGCCTCCATTTTCCGTTAAACTAATTGTAACGACTCTACAACTCTACCTCTTCCTGATTAGGAAGAGTATGAGTAGAACCACTACACCGATTCCAAGTCCACCAAGCAGACCAATCAATAGAGGATCTATTCCGGTAGGTGTTGGGGTAGGAGTAGGTGTTGGGGTAGGAGTAGTCGTCGTTGTCGTCGTTGGCGGTGTGTAGATCTGGTCTCCAGCTTCGAATGAACCACTGACATCATCACTGAATAGACCTGGCCAGTACGAAGATGGTGGAGTATCCACGCTATTCAGCGGGACGTCTCCTATCAGCGGGTCGCCTGAATCGACATACATTGTAAAGTCAAGGTCGTATACCCTGATTCTGTAATGGTAGTCTTGAATCAGCCATCCCTCTGAATTCCATACGTAGAACGTATCTGTCAGGTTCTGTCGCAGTAGCTGGAAGGTAGAACCACCATCTGAGCTAATCCAGACGCTGTAGTATAGCGTATCATCTGCGTTGAGATCTGATGCAGCCCATGTGAAGTTAAAGCGATGGTTAGCAAGGACCACCACTGGATTCACTGTGACGGTTGGTACAAAGTAGTTGCCTATGAAGACGTCAGACAGACTTGCTGTGTAACGGAGGTTTGATCCGGTATCGCTGTCAATCAGGATAGCGAAAGTTCCGTTAAAGAGCAGGTCGTAAGTGTCAATCTCAAAGGTGTGTGTGTAAACCCTAGAGGGTTCAAGTCCCACCCGAGTATCGACAACTACATGGAATTGAGTTGAAGCGCCATCATAGTTTAGACACCCAACGTCAATGGAGCCAGACCTACCAGCGGTGAACGTACCATACTCAGGATGACGACCACTAGCCATTGACTGGTGTGTTGTAATCCTGTTGGTGTAGGTTCGTTCCTCCATTGGCATGTCAGACCACCAAGCAGCAGCGTCACCGTCCCCACCATCGAAGTCAACAGTGATTCTCACGAAGTCGTCTTCTACGATGCCAGGAGCAGTAACCCAAGCCCATTCGTCTGGATTAATGACTCCGCCACCTAGCTGAGTATCTGGATCGGGTGTATCAACAGCAGGAACTGTTTCGTCAGTGAACGTACCATAGAGTATTTTCATCTCTAGGGACGATATAGACAATTCAGGCATTCCTGGATTGACTCCATCAGTCCATGTTGCGTTCATGACAACGTGATCACCAACTGCAGACCCACCATTACCAATCACAGTTGGTACTGGATGATCTCTAGCATAGTAGCTCACCGTCATTGTTGGGTCATCGATAGCAGCCAATCCGACCACTGTTACCACTATGTCCTCTGGAACGAATGTACCTTCCATTGCATTCACATACAAGTAGATGCCATACAGACCGGTCCATCCCTCAATCTCAGCCACTGCTAATGCGCTTGTGTCTGTTTCTTTGACAGCGACATAGGACTCTGCCCAAGCCCCACCAGTCATATCTATGATATCTACATCCATGTCTGTGTCTGCGCTAGCCCATGTTACTCGTGCAGCCAGGAAATTCACAGTATCGTCAGTCATATTAACAATGATTGACGCATGGTCTCCTGCTGTGTAGGTGTATCTTGGGTCTGTGTTAGCTGTGATAGTACCCTGCTCGTAGGGAGTCTGTGCATCACCGACACCATTGGCAATCTCCATGATTACACCTTCGGTATCGTATGTACCGATGACATTGTACGTGTATGGGATGCGGTAGTAGTTTGCACCAGTATTATTGACAGCTTTGATAAATCCTTGATGGATACCAAAGTCTGTACCAACACCAACTGTCAAAGGTACTGTGGCACCAGGAGATGCATCCACTATCGTACCAATATTGCTGTCAGCAGCAAGCACCCAAGGCTGGATATTCACTTGTAGTGTATTACCAGTTGTGTATGGCCAGCTCCAGATGTTGTCATCATGGACACTGATGATTGCTGTGCCTGCGAATAGGTCACCAAGTGTTGTTGCACTTGAGAGATCCATCTTCAGCACGTTGGTATCATCAGCATACTGTAGTCTTGTAAGCTCGTCACCGTGTGTTCCGTTGTAGTAGTTTGGATAGGTATCTGCGGGATCTGTGTCAGACCAATCAAAGATGAATGCCCACAGACTATCGTCAGCAAATGTGGTTTGATCACCAGCGATTGTGATAGTAGCATACTGATAGCCCATCAGAGTGTTAAAGTCTGTTGTACCAAGTTTAGCTTCTAGATCAATCCATCCGGCTTTCGTACTGTCAGTCACTGTATCGTTGTAGATGAAGGTCTCGAAAGTGAACGAGAACGGCGCCGAAGCAGCAACATACTGTTCTGCGGTCCACGTAAAGTCGCTAAAGGCCCAATTTCCATCAGTATTGACAGTCATTGTGACTGAATCGCCCTCGTTAACAATGCCGAAGTATAGACTATAATCAGCAAAGTCAGTTGGAGCATCTGTTGAATTGAACCAAGTGTTTCGAGTATATGGAGCCATGTCGTACTCCCATGCCTCATCTATGGCAACGGCCCAATTCGCCAAGGAGTCCATTGTTGAGAACACGTTTCCATTTCCATTCACTACATAGTCGACTGCTGCGTATGCATCAACTCGACCAGCACCCTGTGTAAGACCATCAATTCCGATGTCTACTGCTGTGCTTTTCAGGATTGTCTTGACCTCGTCAGGTTCCAGAGCACTATTTGCCTCAAGCATCAATGCTGCAACACCGGCCACCATTGGACATGCCATTGAGGTACCACCATATACAGCATAGTTGTTTCGAGGAGCGTAGAACATGTCACCATAGTCTGGGACAAGTCCGTAGTTGTTCGCACCAGGAGCTAGGATGTCTGGCTTCGCATAACCCAGGGTCGATGGACCTCTGGATGAGAAGCTAGCAATCTGATCAAAGCCCTGGCCAGGACCATACGAGCCCTCGAAGGTGTGATAGCTTGTTGAAGCACCCACATTGATTGTCTGAGGAACAGATGGCGGACCAGCTGTACCATATCCGGGGCCAGAGTTGCCTGCTGAGAAGCATATGATTTGGCCTGGATAGTGTGTAGCATTGAAGAATCCAGGAGTGGCTATAGCTGCATAGATCAGCGAGTAAATGCCATACAGTTCAATGTACTGCGGTGCGACCCAACCCCAAGAGTTGCTCGTTATGTCCATACGATGGACGCTGTTATAGTTCCAATTCCACCAACCATTGGCATAGTTGGTACCGTTATAATCGAAACCTGCAGCATAGAGCATTGCTTGGAATTCGGCTACAATGCCTGCCGTCATTATTCCCATAATTGTGCTACCAGGAGCAACACCTGGGAGAGCGACATTAGAGCCACCAGGTCCAACTGGGTATGTAAGTATACCACGACCAGCAATCTGACCAGATACAAAGGTACCGTGTGAGTCACCGTCGTACATGATACTCAGAGCACGACCACTCAGACCAATACCATTCACCATACCTAAACCAAAGATATTGCCTTCCCAACCTCGGCACAAAGTACCAAGTCCAAAGGTCATTGAATCTGCGGGGTAGGTGTACTTCAGAACAGTGCGGTCTGCAGTCCCAGCAGTTGCCCAGTAGGTCAAGTCTTGTTCAAGGTCATCCACAAAGCTCCAGTCACCAAGACCTTCATAGTAGTCCCAGTTTGCTGTGTCATTGAAATCTATTCCGACATATCTGGAATTACGAATAGCGTCGTTCCAGAATGCTGTGTGAGCACGGGTCGTGTTCCAGTCGACGACAAGGATTGTGTTATTCAACACCAATGTTGGAGCGAATACCTTGACATATGGGTCAAGGCGTTGTTGGAATGTGTATCCTGTACAGTAGTATGGCATTCCTACAGTATCTACGAAGTGATATACCCTTTCACCTGTCGTAGCATTTACAACAGTGTAATCGGAATAGTTGATTCGTGAACTGCCAATGGTTTTTGATGGATCAGGAATCTGAGGATCTTGCCTCATCACATCATAGTAGAAGTCAGTGATATTAGCTTGGTTTGGATAACTTGGCCGCGTGGGATTAGTAGCTGTTGGTCCCCACCATGATCCTAGATATCCATCGAAGTACCAATCAAGATTTACAAGACCACCCTGGTTGTTTACACGAGGACCATTACCATTGACGTAGTTCGCAGCTGCGTTCATGGTAGACCAGTTGAGATACCAGTTACCATCTACACCCTTATAGCTCAACATGTTCCATGATGAGTATCCTAGCCAAGCAGTTACATTCTCCACTACTGTGGCATTTGCTCGGTAGAGGTTAACACCGAAGCCATAACCAGTTGGATCATAGCTTGTAGGAAGACCATCAGAACCAATATCTATGGCATCATAAAGGTCTGGATGACTGAAATCTACACCTGTGTCAACAGTGGCAACTCGTATACCAGAACCATCAATTCCTGGAAAATCGGTAGCAAATTGGGAGTCTATACCAATCCAAGGAAGTGTAGCCCATGCATCGGGTTCACTATCTGGTGGCAAGACATCAGTACTTGCAGCAAAATCGTTTGTCTTCTCTCTGTAGAGACGATCAGCGAAAACGGTTACGACACCCTCATAATTCTCAAGTGCGACCAAACTCTCAACGTTTCTCACATAAGCACTCGCCATGATTGCTACGTTAAAGGAAACCATCCAGTTAACGGTTACAATTTCTTCTAGACCAGCCATATCAGCTAGTTCATCTAGAACAATAAGTACTCCGACGTCACCATCATGATTTCTGACAACATCAGACGCAATCACACCTGAGTCCCTATAACTTGCGAGTATCGAATCGAGCGGTCCATCTCTACTCTTGGTATCGAGGTAGCGTTCGAGATTCATCATTACCTCTTCAGGAGTTGAGATTTGCGGGCTCGCAACCGGACTAACGGATGTCATGGGCGTGAATGGCACAAGAACCATAGAGATGGTCAATGTGGCAATCAAGAACATGACACCAGCTTTCTTCAGGTTGTTCATTTTTCATTTTTCTCCTCACTTTTTCAATGGAGAACAAAAACGGTCAAGATACCTCCAATCCGCATTGATGGCATCCTCTCTTGACGCAAAAAACCTCCAAAAACTGATCAAGTGTTGACCAGTTGCTTCTCCTCTAGCGTTCTCCACGGGTATGTGATTACCACACGCGAGCGAAACTGTCTCTATTAAGCATTGTGCAAGAATTGTACTATAAGGAACGGTTCATTTTTCCCTATCCTCTCTTTTACTATCTTTGACACTTCAAAAACGAGTTAAAAAGCGCTCATATACGTTATTGTCAACCAAAAAGGAATATCAAGCCTTAAAACTTGTCTATGTGTAGGTAAAAACACCTCTATTTCGTTTGTTCATTCTAATAATACAACACTTAAGCTGGTGTTGAAAATATGAGATTACATGTTGAATATTCCGTTTTGGTTTTATGAACGAACGAGTTTCTTCACAGTATCAACAATCTCATTGACCATAAGGATTGCTCCGATCATCTCAACCTTGGGTTCTTCACCATGAGAATCACCAACCTCTCTTGAAACCCTCGTCATGGAACGACCTAGACTCTCAATCAATGTGACGAGAGCTCGCTTGGCTCCATCATCTTTCCCACTTGATTCAACTTGTGATATCAGCTCAACAAGATCAGAAATCACGCTATCTGAAACCTCTGATGCAGCTTCGGCTCGACGCCCCAAATCTTCCCATTTCTTTTGTGCATCTTTGAGCTTACTAGAGAGCTCAGTAACTATTCCATCATCTGCTGCAAGAGGTGCTACTGTTGTTCCTGCTGCCGCAATACGGAGATCCGCAATCTCCGATTCTAAGGACGCAATCAAATGGTCCTTCATCTTGAGCTGTTCATCCAATCCTTCTCCTGGAGCAGCCACTGGTGCAGCCTGTGTCTTCAGCTGTTCCTCCATGAGCTTGATTGAGGTTTCTCTCTCGCTAATTTCAGCTTTGATTGCTTCAAGTTCCCCACCAAGGGCTGCTAGAGAGTCTTCCTTTTCAGAAACGAATTCTGTAAGTCGTTTATTCTCAGCTTCAAGCTTCTGAATGTCACTCTTTATTGTCTTTGATTCTTGTTTTGCGTTCTTCAGCTCATCGCGCAAAGATGTCAAATCTGGGTCAGGTGGTGAGATTACATAGTAGGCGATAGCAGAAAGAATAGCTGTAAATGCTAGAACGTAAATTAACGAGCTTTCTACTGAACCAAAGAAGAGATTTGTGAGTAATTGAAGACCATTAACAAATGTAGTCCAAGATCCAAAACCAAGCATTCCTCCTAGGCTTGCGTATAGAACTGCTACTACTGCCAAAGCAAAGCTGAGGATTCCAATAAGTAGGATGAAGTTACGCTTTTTTGTTTCATGTTGGAGATGTCTCTGATAGAGAAGCAAAAGTACACCCAGTGTTAACATTGGAAAGACATAGGGTAATGAGGCTACGATATCATCCATCGGAAGTTCAAAGGTTACTAACATAAGGAATCCTCCTTGTGACGCGAGAAGAGATGAACTCTTGAAGGATAAAACTATTCTCTGTGTGTAACAAGATAGAGACTCAGGACTGTCCGGGATTGAAAGAACCGGACAGAACCCATTGATTTACACTAATTTTTCCACAACTCTGCTTTCTCAGCTTCGTGATCTGTTAACATTATGTCCAACGCCTTGACAAGTCTCGCTGCTTCTTCAATCGAAAGAAGAAATGACCCCTTGACGTCACGGTCCTCACCTATTGCGATTCGAACCTTTCCATCATTGACCCAACCTTCATCAGTCTGCTCAGGAGCTTTGAGTTGGAGCTCAAGCCAAGTCCTTCGCGACTCTTTCGTATCACGATCTTCGAAGAAGTGCTTCAACTGAAGACGGCGCTCATATTCATATTTGGTACCCATTTAATTCATGCACTCCAATCTGGGGCAGACTACGTGTCTTTCCCTCATTATAATATTATCAAGAAACAATTTACACACATTTCTCGGAGTTTCCGAGCTAGACTGTTCTAGCAAAATAAAGCACTCAAGAAAACCCTTATCTTAACTCTGGAGGTCGTGCGCGTGGAAGGACTCTCCACTATGCTAGCTATTCCTAAATCTTTGACACGGCAATTTGCAGCCTTTGTGATTTTTATACTCCTATTCACACCCATGACAATATTTGTTGGAGGAGCTAAGAACACATCTGGAGCTGATACTCTCATAGGTCCAAGTCTAGCATCTGCTATACTCAGTTCAGAATCCAACGATGTACTTCCAGTTGTTGCACAATTTCCAGAGGGAAGCACTCCTGATGCAATGATAAATGAAATTCAAAAATCAAACTTGCAAAGCATCGAAATCAGGTATGCCTTCAAACTGATTCCTATGGTTTCCTTGTATATAGGAAGTGGCGATGTTGAGGAACTAGCAAAAAGTACGTACATCAGTGGTCTAATACTTGACAGGAACAGACAGATTCTCGTAGAGAATGAGCCTGTTGAAGATTATGTAATTGCTCAGAATGGGAATGGATATGTGCACTTTGACACTATAACAGGCGCAGACTTGATGTGGGATGAGGGATTCAATGGCTCAGGAGTTACAGTTGCTATTCTTGACAGTGGCATTGATGGTAACCATCCTGATCTTGAAAACCGTCTTATTGGTTTCAAAGATTTAATCAACTCAAACGATGACATGCAACCATCGGATGGAGTTGATGCATATGATGACAATGGTCATGGAACAGCATGTGCATGGAACGCAGTTGGTGATGGCACAGCAAGTGGAGGCAATATTACCGGAATTGCACCAGGCGCAAACCTGCTTGGAGTCAAAGTCCTAGATGCTACAGGATCGGGTGATGATTCAGTTATTGCGCGGGGCATTGAATTCGCTGTTCTTCAGGGTGTTGATGTGATAAGCATTAGTCTTGGAGGAGAATGGACTGACAATACTTTCGTCATCGAACCTTCAGTTGCTGAAATTAAGACAGCCATTAGTTCAGGCGTATCTGTTGTCGTTGCTGCAGGAAACTCTGGACCAGCGGCTTTCACAATAAATTCTCCTGGTATTGTAGAAGAGGCAATTACAGTTGGATCATCATACAGTGCTAGTGGTGTAATCGCATTTAGTAGTGTAGGACCAGTATACAGGACTATTTCCAGCCCAAAGGGATATGTTGTGAAACCAGATCTTGTCGCTCCAGGATATCAGGTTGTATCAGGAAGAGGCGCTGGAGTTAACACCATTGAGTATCCAGTATACAATTTCACCCAGTTTGGTTCATACTATACACAATGGTCTGGAACATCTGCGTCAACTCCAATTGTTGCCGGTCTTGTTGCAATATTGCATCAGAAGTACTTGTTGTTGACACCTATAGAAGCAAAGGCCGCCCTGATGAAATCTGCAACAGATCTTGGAGTAGACTCAATGAGTCAGGGATGGGGTCTCGCAAATGTGTCTAGAGCTTCGTTCTTGTTGACGAATTCATCACGAGACATCACATTAATGACACCTCGTAGTTTTCCAACATTACCTTGGAGCTCACAGGTTCTTATCGTTGGAGATGAACGACCTCCTCTTAATGTGACTGTGATTTCTACACAGCCGATTGGCATAGCAAATATCACATTAACTGGAAATGCTACTCAGTTCATCGAAACAAGTGTTGACCAATTGAGTGTGGTTGTAGGATATTCTCATTTTGGACTTGCGCTTGAAGTACCTGAGGACTTACCAGTTTCAGCAGCTGGCTTCTATTCTGGTCATCTCAACCTAACTCATAATGGAGATATCGTCTCATCAATCGAGATTGGATTCTCGGTATCCCTCTTTGGTGGACGAATGATGGTCGATATGGAACATCACGAAACAGGGGGTCTAAATCCAGACATTGACGATCCATCATACTATGGGTATTTTACCGAATACCTTCGTGATCGGGGAATGGTAGTGTCTGAGTTTGGTAGTCCTGAGGACTTGAGAAGAAGTTACATCGACTTAAGCACAATATCAAGTGCAGACGTCTTCACCATCATGGACACCGAAACAACCTATACCGCTAGCGAAGTTACAGCACTTCATGATTTCGTAGAAAATGGCGGAACTCTCCTAGTTCTTTCTGAATCATTCTCACAAGAAACAGGGGAACCTACTTTTGCTATCGATTCCTATAATCAGATTTTAGAGCCTTTTGGAATCCAATGCGAAGAAAGAGCTATAGGTTTTGGTCCAGGCAACTTTGGTATACCGTATGGTGCAAACTACAGTGGTTATGTTGAGAATGATCCATTGATGGATGGAGTATACAATCTCTATGTGCTTCAGGGAAGTACCCTACATGTGGATTCAAGTGTTTCAAATGCCAAGGGTCTCTTGTGGGAAGATTCTGAGAGGACTCACGCAATTGTAGCCACTGCAGAATATGGTTCTGGAAAAGTGTTTGTGATTTCCGATGGTTCAACACTCTATGATGATGTTCTTTATGACGCAATTAATTCGGGTGCGGACAATTTACGTTTGTTAAGAAACTTGGCAAATGCAATTACTCCTGATTCACCGAGGATTTTCGATGTTGCATTCGAATTCGGAAATCTTGGTGATCCAGCCAACGTAACAGCATTTGTATTCGATGATGATCTGGAAAGTGTTTCAATGAGCGTCATTGGACCCATTGGAAATAATCTTACAGGTTTAGTAACCGAGGAGCTAGGCTACAAATTCTCAACGAGTTTCACATTTAGTAGTGGTGGATTCTATTCTGTACAAGTTGTAGCTACTGACTCAGCTGGCAATATCCGAATCTTTCAGAAGGTAATTCTCATTCCAGTAGATGCGGCCGATGATCTTATCGTTTTGTCAGTCATCTATACTTTGCTTGGAGTAGTAGGAGTAGGTCTCGCCTATGTACTGATTGCCAGAAGGAGTGGTAGACCGAAGCCACCTCCACGACCTTCTGTGGAACCCAAAGAGGACGAGTGGGAACTTCCACCACCATCTATCGAATAGGTCCATAGGTCGACTCAAGGTATTCACGGAAACGTGCATGTTGTGGCTTCAATAGAGGATTTTCCTTTAGGATTGCTCCGGATTCGACTCTATCAAGTATCTCATATCCCAGCCTTGCTCCCATCCGAGATGAAATCACTTGTCCTCCAATCAATTGGCCAGTTTCGTTGGTCACAAGAGCCACCTTAGCAAACTCGGTTGGATCCTCCCAAAAGTGAACATCGGTCTTTACACCAAGTGCTTTCGCGCTGGTTGAGGAAAGGCCAACAATTACAATGTCTGTATTGAAAATGTGGTCGTACTGAAGTCGACGTATAGTATCGTCATATATCTTAGATCCACCTGCTGCTTTGACTCCTGCTTGACGTCCTGCACGTGCAGCAATGCTAGCAATAGGAAGTAAGAATGGTTCATTTGTCATTGTGTCTTTCAACTCTACACAATCACCAACTGCAAACACGTCTTTCACTGAGGTCATCATTGTATCATCGACCACAATACCTCCTAGATTTCCAAGCTTTACACCAAGAGATTCAGCCAGTTTGATATTGGGACGGACTCCTGTCATGAACAGGACTGCATCTGCTGATAGTTCCTCATCACCTAGATTGAGTCCCTCCACCTTTTCTTTGCCCAATACAGCTGATGGAGCTTTTCCTGTGTGGACTATCAACTTTTCAGGAAGTCGGGAGAGAAGCTCTTCACTCATCGATTCTTCAAGTTGTTTACGCATAAGTCTCGATCGAACAACAAGATGAACCTCTTTACCCAAGGAGAGGAGTCGTTCCGCAGTTTCTAATCCACTGAATCCAGCACCTACCACAATGATGCATTCCATAGTCGATAGTTGTTTCCCAATCTCGCTTGTATCCGCCATTGTCTGAATTGTGAAGACACCAGGTAGTTTTACTCCAGGTATATTTGGAACAGAAGGAATGCCGCCTGTAGCAAGAATAAGTTTGTCATACTCCAGGGTTTCTGAACCAATCTGTAGTGTCTTTGCTTTAGAATCTCCTCCTGTAACTTCAGTACCTGACATAATCTGAATCCTATTTTTGGCAAGTGTTTCAAAAGACCATTCTTCAATCTTGAGCTCTTTTGTTGCTGGAAACTCTAAAGCCATGGCAGCACCGGGCTTTCGATGAGATTCATAGGTCTCGTCGGTGACGATTTTGATTTCTGCTTTTGAGTTAAACCTTCTTGCAGTCAGAGCTGCTGTAGCTCCTCCCGGACCATAGCCAACAATTACTATTCTAATTTCGATCTGCCTCCTCGACGTTGAATAATCGCATAAACACAAACACCAGCAATCAAGATACCTGCACCCAATGTTACAATTGTGTAGTCTTGAACAACTGTCAGTGTAGCAAATTTCATTTCTGTACCAGGAACCTCCTGCCCTATAGCGATTGCGTAAACCTCGTGAGTACCAAGTTGGAAATACGATGGCGGAAAATCAAAGCTATAAACACCTGTTCCGCTATTCAATGTAAGATTGAGCCAAGAGCCTGTTTCTGAATGAAATGCTAAGTATACAACATATGCCAAAGCAAATCCCTCGAGCACAACCTCGCCAGCAACTCTATCAGCAATAAAGAGTCCAATTCGCACTACATCCTGGTTAAGACTGGCACTTGTGAACACTAAATGTGGTCCAATTTGCGTTGAAAGCATTATGGGAGGGAGAGAAAGTGTAAATCCTTCAGCTGTGATATTGATTAGCAGACTGTTTATGAATTCAGCACCAGTCAAGCTCTCAGGAACTGATATTGTAAAAGTACTTTCTCCGACTCTGGAAGATGAGTTCAGAACCGTGAACGGACCATCAACTATATCCCAGTCGATTGAGAGAGATGCAGGAAGTGTGTCTCGATCTTTTGCTTTCAGATGAGCCAATATCGAACCATCAACGAATTCCAAACTCACATCTTCCATTAACGGCATCAGGGTATCAACCAAGGTGCCCGGACCAGCTTGATCAGCATTTGCGAGTGTTGTATTATGAGTTGAAATTGATATCTCTCCACGAGTTCCTAAGGCAACACCATCAATTCTCAAAATCACTGCTGACTCATTATACCACCAATTAGATGTCAAAGAGGACAATATGTATGAACTGCCCTCCCACTCAAAAACTTCTGAAATGCCTCCAGTGATGTTGACTACATAGTCAGCACCATTTAGACCAGTACCTAGATTTGAATCAGTGTCCCAACCAACATAAAGTACATTGGCACCCTGAAAGTTTGGTGTTCCGCGCGTGACAATTGCCAATCCAAGAGTATCATTATCAAGAAAAGCCTTCACTGAGCGGATATCAAGACCACTCTCAAGAGCAATATCCGCAGGGTCACCAGTCAGTTCATCGACACCAATCCAATTGGATAGCGGAGAGTTATCGGATGCAGGAGATTCTAAAACTTGAGTAACAGACCACAAAGCGTCAACGAGTCCATGCCCCCAACTCGGAGATGCTAATTCATAATGACTCGATTGCCCCCCAGCTCCATTTACCAGTGCAGAGTAATCCAACCATGCTGATCTCTCACCCGATGCCTGACGAATTAAAGCTAGCACACCAGCTACATGAGGTGCAGCCATGCTTGTACCATCTCTCCTAACCCATAAAGAACTTGAGAATTCATTCAATGCAGCTTGTATGTTAGATCCTGGAGCAGCAACAGTTGGTTTCAAAGAATCATCAACTCTTGGACCTCTACTAGATGAAGCCAGGATATTTGATGACGCTTCACTGTAAGCTGATACTACGATAGCCAGATCTGCTGTTCCTGGAGAGCTTAACGTACGTTCAGGATCAATGTGTGTTGAAAAAACCATGTTATTGCCATCCCAACTTCCATCCCAAGCAAACGCATCAACCCAAACAGTAGCTCCTGCTTGATTTTTGATTGTAACAGTCCATGAACCTGAATCCCATTTATGCTCTTGTTGTGATATTTGAATAATTATATTGTTTAGTCCTCGTGCATTGATATCTGTAAATACGTAAGCTGAGATTTCATCTTCATCAAGAACCCAAGCTTGGCGTGCAACTTCTACAAATTCTCCAAGATCTATATCTAAGCCAGTAGGAGTTGTAAGAATGATCTGCTCATCCCTATCGGAGGAATGCCAGAGAACACTCAAGAACGAATTATCTGGAGGATTGCTAACTTCAAGATTAACTGTCCCATTTCCTCCAGATGCAGCACTGAACATTGCATGTTTCTCCTTATCCCCAAGATTTCCAGCAGCTGTTACTGATAGGACACCATATCTAACGAACGCCTCGGTCACAGCAAGATCCTCCAGATCGGTTCCATCTAGAAATCCAAGATATGAGGAGAAGGACATATTGATTATGTCAGCTCCATTTTCAACTGCAAAATCAATCCCATCGAGGATGTCTGCAGATTGGAGGTCACTCTTGATGACAATCAAATCAGCTCCTGGCGCAGCAGCTACATAGGATGTTAAACCAACTTGACCCCCTGCAATGGTTGAAGCAACATGTGTGCCATGACCGTGTGGATCAACTACAGAAACTCCTAGAGTGAGGTTTACATCACGAACATACACATTTGATGTTGATTGGTCATAAAGAATAGCAATCTTACTTTCATCCAGCATTACTGCATCTTCAACACCGAGTGTGATGATGTTATCATCATTAGCATCAATCCCACCAATCCATCGGTCTCCAGAAGGATAACCGAAGCCAGGAATTCCATCCACATCAATATACATGTAATCCGAGGCGTATGAAAAAGTAGAGCCACTAAATCCATTCACCGACCTTATAGGACCTTCGTTTGGATCTGCAACCGAGTCATCATCCAAGTCGATGTAGTAATTACCAGTGTCCTGTATTGTATGGTATTGACCAGGAGACTGTCTCCAGAAACTCGGATGCAACCAGCTGGTACCTGTGTCAATAACAGCGACTGTGACTCCTGAACCATCAACTGGTAAGCCGTCCCTCTTGATATTAGTCCATACATCATCTGCGTTGATGGTTGGAATTGAGGAAGTAATTGAAGGAATGAACTGTTTTGTGCCAGAAGTCGCACGAACCAAACCCAGAGTATACAAGTTACTCAATGAATCTATATCACTGACCTCTGCAGAGTAGATCTTTCCAACATTAACAATTGAACTGCCCCTACGAACAAACTCAATTCCGAGAGATTCTGCTGCACGAATCTGGTCGAAGGAGAGTTCATTTTCAAACTCAAGAAGTGCTACCGCTCCTTTCGGACCAGAGGTTTGGATTTCCATACGCAATCGGGACTCAATTAGGGGTGTTGATCCTTCGATTGGACTCAAAACTATCCGTGTTGCTGTTGATGTTGGTGCAAAGAAAGCTGGCGCGAGTAAAATAACCAGTATCAGATATCTCTTGTTCATGAGAGTCCCTCTAGAGTAGTGGCTATGTCATTTTTAATGTTCAACTGATATGCATTTCTGTTGAGTAGTTGTGTAGACATGAAAGTTATGACAATCGTGAGGAAAAACAACTGCAGACAATACTGCAACTATGAATGAATTTTGTCAGCGTGGATATATTGAACCGGAAGAGTAAGAATATCCAGTAGAAATCAGCAATCGAGTTATTGTTACTTTAGAATATGAGGGTGTAGATATTATTGTCAAGAAAGTTTACACTGGAACTACACTCTCACTGGACTTGTGAGAGGGCTTATAACCAATCAATAAAAACAGTAGCAGACACGGAGCATCATTTATGACATCCCCAGATGAGATTCACAAAATCCTACGGATAGGCGAGAATCGGAATACCGAGTTCAAAAGAAAACTCACACGAGCAGATTTGAAAACTGATAGAAGGCAAAAGTTGGTAACACGTATCCGTTACATGACATGTGAAAACCCTTTCGAGGGAATCTTTCTGATTGGTATCGAAGATATCGGAGGCAGAGAATGGAAGATTCTTGGAATATCTGAGAATTCATTAAAAACATCAGAACGAGTTCTTGCTGAACTTTGTAAGGAAGCGGCTGTTGAGATTGTAGAGGAGGAGCAGGTTGAAACACCGCAGGGAATGGTAGGCATCTATCTCCTGAAACGACTTGCTGATGATGAGGTAAAGGAAACCTGTTCAATCAATGTAGCTGGCAGAGTGAACTCAGGAAAGTCAAGTCTCATTGGTGCGCTCGTGACAGGAAAACCAGACAATGGTAGTGGTAGTGCTAGATCATTTCTTTTGACTCATCCTCAGGAGATAACTCGAGGGCAAACAGCTGATATTCATCTCGCATTCATGGGTTTTGATGCCAATGGCAATACAGTCTATCCAGATAATCCACTTAGTAAGGAGGAATCAGCACGAGTTCTTGACCAGTCTGTCAAAGTCATTACTTTCTTCGATGCTCCAGGTCACAAAGAATATAGTAAGACAATGATTAGGTCCATTCTTGGTGCAGATTCTCAGTATGGACTAATTCTAATCCCTGGACCTGAAGAAGCATATCTGATTCGTCAAGAAGAGAAAAATTTTGGAATCCCTAGACTTGATGAGATTACACG
>JBHLRQ010000020.1:0-16284 GCA_048882385.1 Candidatus Thorarchaeota archaeon
TGCTAGATTAGACACATCCTTGACCACTAGAGAGTCAACTATTTCTTCAACAAAGATGTCCTCAGGTGTTACTTCTTTCTTGGGAGGTTTCTCATCTATGACTGGAAAGTACCTCTTTCGGATATTCTCGTCAAGTGTGTCTTTTTGAAAGCTTGGATTCTTATCACGCTTTAATTGATGCGCTCTCTTTGTCCTTTCTATTGTCCTCTGCTTTTCCTTCCTCAGCATCATCTTAATGTATTCATTATCATCCATCTCATTTACAGACTTTCCAATAGGTTCAGTTTCAGGACTGAGGAAGTCATCAAGTAGTTGTAACACTGAAAAATCGTTAATGGTCTTCTGTTTCTTTCCATTCCTCATAGTCTAGTACAATCCGTCACGAACTTCCGGGAGTTACAAAATAAAATACCTTTGAAACAGGAAACAAAAACTCTTACGCGTCAACCGATGTTTCCAGGTGAGAAAATGGTAGGCCCGGTGGTAGTAAACAAAGCAGTCACTTTTTCCCAGATTCTAAATAGCATCCAAGCAAAAACGTTTTTATCCACACCACTTAGCAACTGAATACACATGGGCCCGTGGCATAGCCTGGTTATTGCGCCGCTCTGATAAGGCGGATGTCGCGAGTTCAAAAGTTGAGGTGACTGCACCTTTACTGAAAGTCTCGCCGGGCCCACCATTGCTTCTTGAAACCCAAGTGTAAGTGTTTATTACTCTCCAAGTTTGGGCCACAAGCATGAAGGTCCTGATTACTTACTTCACCCAAACTGGAAATACCCAAATGATTGCTGAAGTCATACATGAGGTGTTTTCCGCGAGCTCTGAAACAGATCTTGCGACAGTTCGCAAAGTAAATCTCGAATCCCTTGGTGAGTATGATTTACTGATTGTGGGGGCTCCCTGTCATGATAGCGATCTTGCTCTTCCGGTCAAGGGATTTCTTGAACGACTCCCAGACTCACCAAAATTCAAACTAGCTGGATTCTTCACTCATGCTACCTATACTCCTGACAAAGACGTTAGAGGAAGAGAGCTCTACAATCAATGGGCTGGAAGGTGTCATCCAACATTCGAGAAAACAAGTGAAAGTAAGAATATAGAGTTCCTAGGTTGTTTTAATTGTCAAGGAAAAGCCAGTCCACCAATTGAGGCCTTCATTAGACAACAAATAGTCACTGATGATGAAGAATGGGAAAAATATGCACCAGAACTTCGTAAACATCCAGACTCAACAGATCTTGAGAATGCAAAGAAATTTGCCCAAGACATACGAGGCAAACTTTGATAATAACTCTGGAGTGCAAGGTTCACCAATCCCTCCTTATTCTCTTCAGCTTACGAAAAAACTCATCAATGTACTTGAGAAATTACTACAAGGAGAACATAGAGTTGGGCGTGACTGTTTTCAAATTTGAGTTTCCTGGTAGTCCCAAGCAGTTCATTGAAAGAGTCAGAGAATGGATGACATTGACAAAAGAAGGAAGCCGTTACCAGATTAAAGATCTTGAAGAAGACACCTTTCTGAAAATTCAGAGAGGTAAGGGAATCGTGACTGCTCCGATAGTCTTTGAGTTCAAGGTGGGAGCTATTTTGGGTCTTAGTACAGAGATAATAGCGGTGGGTTATATCAAAGTATTTAGCATACCGAGGTTGAAACAAGACCTCAGACCTGATGCGAACCTAGGTCTTCTCCCACGAAGGAATGGCTGGAAAGATATGCTGAGGTTAATAGAATATTCCGGCATTGCCTTCTATGATTATGGATTCTATCCAAGTCTTGAATTCGCCCAAAGGTTGGAAACTCATAGAGGATTCTGATTTTAGGTTTTCAACTCATAGTTATGCTAGAAAGGGCGTATTGTATCACTATATCCATAGCTGATTCTAGGACCTTAAATCAGAACAAAACAACTCAGACATGGGTCTTGCGAATGAGTCTTGTGCTTCTCCAATCACCACTCACTAACTTTGCCCAATTGATTGGGGCATATCTTGCAGAGATATGGGACTTTCTGATATTCATCGGCCAGATCTCTGGAGTCATTGTCGTGCTTGTAGGTGCAATACTATGGTTCACTGATGTGAATACAAATAGAGGGAAAGGACTTGTTGCCAGTGGAATTTTACTCTCAATCGTCATCGAGTACTTTGTCTTGTTTCCTCCAGGATTCGTACTCACATAATCTACCTGTCATTTAGGATAGTTCGAATCTCCTTTCTCAAGATATCAATTCTATCTGGTGCATTGCAGATTCCAAATTGGTCGTGATAATCCCGATATTCATCAGTGTCAAGAATTTGAAGAACTGATTCGATTGCCTGAAGCTGTTCCTTTGTAAAGTGTCGTACAAGAGAGCTCAGTGAAGTGTCTGCCATAACACTCAGTCTGATGATTTGGATTTAACTTCACCAATGTTCTAGGTGCTTATTAGACAAAGTCAGAACTCACATATGTTGGGCGCCACGGTCCCCACACGGTATGCGTGTCTGTCGTTCCCCGCTTTCCCGGCGGTGTGGCGCCTCACTCTTTCTAGTTCGCGCAGATAATCACGCTTTAATGCATGAACAATTCAGATTCACTCCGAGGCGATCTTTTGACATACAACGAGATTCCTATTGTGAAGAGCATAGAAGAAATTGATGTACAAATGGCTCGTGAACGTCTTGAAGGACTCATTGAAGAACCTCATGTTCTTGGTGTAATGATATGGGGTAGTAGAGCCACAGGATTTGGTGCGTCAACCACTGACTGGGATGCATTGATCTACGTTACAGAAGAGTACTATGATAGTCTTGAAATAAAGGATACAATCTGGCTCGAGTTTGATGAATCTGTAGAACCACGGAAGCTAGTGATAGACTTCTCACCAATTGCTGACTCTTGGTTCAGGCAACAGATTGATTCACCTCTAGACATTGATCATTCTCCATATGCTGAGGGAGTTGTGATTTATGATCCCTCAGGCAAGTTAGAAGAGTGGAGGAAAAAACTGGCCAGATATCCCGAAGAGGAGCATTTGGAACGTCTGAAGAACAAGTTTGCCTTGGCTGCTGGCTCCTTTGGAGCTGGACGAATTGACAACGACAGAGGCTTCACACATGATTCTAAGCTAAATTTGTATCGCTCAATTGTTGCATCTGTCAACCTATGGTTTACAATCAAGAAATCTTGGACTCCACCACTAAAATGGTGGACTCCACATGCAAAGAAAATGGGAATGACCGAAGAAACCTACAAACTCTTCTGTGAAGCACTAGAAAATCCCACAGTTGAAACTGTTGGAGCAGTTGTTATGCGCCTCAAAGAGATGATCATTGAGGATGGATATGAGTTCCCAAATGACTTCATTACCGCATTTCTCGAAACCATTCATATTGACGGTCGGCCTGGACAGATCCGTCATAGCTATATGTGATTTAGTGCTTGATTACAGTCTTACCCTTTAGAATCACTCTCTCAATCGATAGAGGATCCTTTAGAAGAGAAATATTGTCAAGTGGATTTTTTCCGGAAGCTAGTATCAGTAGATCTGCAGATTTCCCAGGCTCGATAGTCCCAATCTCGGATTCGATTTTGAGTGATTTTGCTGCATTGCTTGTTCCTGCAATAATAGCATCACTCTCAGACATCCCACCAACTTTTACCAAAAGCTCCATTTCTTGCATTGATGAAGGTCCGAAAGGTGTGTAGGGCATTCCTGAGTCAGAACCCACAACCATTTCAACACCTGTCTTGACTGCGTTCTTTACTCCTTGTTCGATAAGTGGATAGATTTCCTTCTCTTTTCGCACCATATAATCAGGCAAATCCCCGTCATCATGATGAAGCTGTGACTCATAATAGGTCACAATTGTTGGCATGTAAATAGTCCCATGCTTCTTCATTAGTTCAAGATTCTCTTTGTTTAATGGGTGCCCGTGAACTAGAACATCCACACCCGCGAGGATTGTATTCTTGATTCCGATGTCGCCATAAGCATGGGCATGTACCATCTTTCCGACCTTGTGAGTTTCTTCAACTGCCGCCTGTAATTCATCCAGATTGAATTGTGGGCTCATGCTCTCAGTCTTGGCAGCTGATATTGCTCCGGTGGATGCAAGTTTGATGAAGTGAATACCTCTAGCAATCTCCTGTCTAACTGCTCGCCTAACATCATCCGGGCCATTTGCTTCACTGTAGCCAGACATCGGATCCCTTCCACCGGAAATTGATATCATTCTGCCACACAAAAGTAGTCTTGGACCATTGATGATACCCTTCTCGATTGCTTCTCTCACAGCAAAGGAAAGGTTACCCCTAGAGGCTGCGTCCCCAGCAGTTGTGATCCCATTATTGAGAAGACGCTCGCAAACCACACCTCCTCTGATTGAGAGAAATTCATCTGAAAGTTTTCTCACCTCATCAGGATCTGCTGCAATTCCATCATATCCTACATGAACATGTGGATCGATGATGCCTGGCATAACGACCCTATCAGAATAATCAAGGATTTCTGTTTCTGAATCCACTTCAATATTGGAATCCACATCAGAAATGGTCTGGTCCTTGAATAGAATAGATATGTCATTCAAGACCTTTCCATTACCTACAATCAATGTGCCTGTTTTCAGAAGGATATTAGCCATACTTCAACACACTCAACACTACAGTCAGTCGAACCCACCTTTGAGTTTAGTGGGTTATTTGCCTATTACAATTTGAGTCTGAACAAGTATTCTTCGTCTTGTATCGAGAGTTTACTCTCGACCACCTTTCCAGTCTTGTGGATGAACCGAATCATTGGCTGATTCTGAGGATGTACAAAGGCTATGAATGCATCAACACCCTTGCTCTTTGCAATTCTCATGAGGTGGTTGAATAGAAACGTTCCTATTCCCAGACCCTGATACTCATCTTGGACGAGGAGTGCGAATTCAGCCTCGTTTGTGCTTCTGTTCAACAGATACCTTCCAGCACCGATTATTCGCTCAGTTTCACCTTCCACGTCTGACTTTATGACAGCGACAACACTGATGTCACTGGACTGGTCCACGTTGTAGAAATCTTGGAGTGTCTGTCTACGTAGTGACTTAAGGGGCGTCAGGAATCTGAAGTAAATACTCTCTTCACTGAGATCGTAGAAAAGCTCCTTAATTCTGTCAGAGTCGTCAGGTCTAATCAATCTGAATTGGACATCGATTGGTCCTTCCGAAGTCTTGAAGGTTTCTTGCACTTCATACTCTGAGGCAAAATAGGTGCCCTGCACAAGAAATGGGACCTGGTCTTCAAACACATAATGCATTTTCTTCGCAGCTTCTAGCAACTCATTCCGAAACTTTGGATGAGCCACAGCAATCAAGGAGAGTACTCTTTCTCTAATGGTCTTCCCATGAAGTGTTGCAAGACCGTACTCTGTGATAACTACATCCACATCTCCGCGTGTTGTCACTACGCCGGCACCTTCACTTAAGCGCGGAACTATTCTTGAAACCGTGCCATTCATTGCTGTTGAGAGCATACAGATGATTGCCTTTCCACCCCGTGACCGCTTGGCACCACGGATAAAATCGACTTGGCCTCCGATACCGCTGTAAAATCTATGCCCAATCGAATCTGCACACACCTGTCCTGTAAGATCAACCTCTAAAGCTGAGTTGATAGCTATCATCTTGTTGTTTTGTCCGATAACATAAGGGTCATTGACATAGGCAGTATCATAAAAATGGAACATTGGGTTGTCATTGATGTAATCATAAAGCTTCTCAGAACCCATTGCGAAGCTGGCTATCACCTTTCCACGATGAAGTGTCTTCTTTTTGTTAGTCACAACTCCTTTCTCAATCAATGGGATGAGACTGTCACTGAACATCTCTGTATGGATTCCCAGGTCCCGTACACCTGAGTCCAGTAGGTTATTACAGACTGACTGTGGCAAAGCTCCAATTCCAAGCTCAAGCGTCGAATCATTCTCTACCAATCTTGCCACATAACTTCCAATCTGATCTATTGTTTCATTAATTTCATCAGCTTGAAACTCTCTCAAAGGCTCATTATGTGGAACAAGGTAGTCTATCTCACGAACGTCGATAAAGGAGTCACCATGGGTAATTGGCATCCTGTCATTGACTTGTGCAATGACTAAATCCGCACTTTCAGCAGCTGATTTCGTGATATCGACTGAAATACCCAGTGAACTGTACCCATTGCGGTCTGGAGGACTAATCTGTATGAGCGCAACATCAAGGGGCATTCTTCTTAGTCTGAATAGCTCGGGGATGTCTGACAGCATTATCGGTGTATAATCTGCACGACCCTCAGATACCGCCTCACGGATGTTTGAACTAACAAAGAATGTGTTATGCCGAAACTGATTTTGAAATTTCTGATCTGCAGACGGAGTGTCACCCAACGTGAGAAGGTGCACTATTTCATTGTCAGCCATATGGTCTGCATGTTTTGCAAGTTCCTGCACTAGATGGTACGGAACTCCACAACCAGTTCCCAGAAAGATTCTAGCTCCCCTTTTAATCATCTTAATGGCTTTTGAAGAGTTTACAACTTTGCTTTTGTACTTCTGAACCCAATCCGTCTGGCTCATTGCAGATCACCCCACAGCAATGCAGCTTTCGAAAGTCAGCTGTATTTAGGCATTTGTAATTGTCCCCCTATTTGTGTTTATGACGGAAGGCTTTTAGTGGGGTTCTTTCCGCCAGCGGCTCAATACCTGACAATATGACAGGTGAATTTCATAATGTTGTCTGATGAGAAAATTGGTAATAGGAACCTTGTCATTCTCGGTGCGCTCATTGTGCAGTTGTGTCTGGGTTCAATATACGCTTGGTCCTTCTTTCAGACTGCCCTGAGAGGAGGTGCATACAGTTGGCCCTCACTTCTGACGCAACTCCCATTTGCAGCAGGACTGGCATCGTTCGCTCTGTTCATGATATTTGCTGGAAGATGGCAAGATCGCGTTGGTCCAAAAAAGGTCGCCACTGTGGGTGGTATCCTTCTAGGAGTAGGTTATATTCTCGCATTCTTCGTTGATGCTGTTGCAGGATCTGATGCTGTTCTAGGTACAGTCTATCTGATTATCACCTACGGCATAATTGGTGGTGCTGGTATCGGATTTGCCTATGTATGCCCAATTGCTGCTCTAGTGAAGTGGTTCCCTGACAAGAAAGGCGCAATCACTGGTATTGCGGTAGCTGGTTTTGGTGCTGGAGCTCTCGTGTTTGGCTATGTGGAACAGTTCTTACTTACCTTGTTTGATGTTCCAGTCGTGGCATCAATTGGTATGCCAATGCTGGTCCTAGGTATTGTCTATCTTGTTCTCGTGGTTCTCGGTTCACAGCTTCTTACCAACCCTCCAGAGGGTTGGCTCCCAGAAGGCTACACACCACCACCAACAACAGCTGATGGTGCTGGAACCGGAATGATGCCGGGTGAGATGATTAGGACTTCAGCATTCTGGTTATTGTGGCTCATGTTTGTGTTTGCAGCTACTGCAGGTCTTATGACCTTGGGTAACGTGACATCTGCAGCAGGGGCCATCGATCTTCTGATGACAGCTGCAGATGCAGTTGTGATAGTTGGCGTAATGAGTTTGTTAAATGCCGCTGGACGTATTGTCTGGGGTGCAACCTCTGACAGGCTAGGTAGAGAGAATACAATGATTTTGATGTTCCTTGTTCTCGCTCTTGGAATGTTCACATTCGCTTGGATGTCAACAATCTCAATCAGCTGGATCGCAGTGATGGGTATTGCATCACTAATCGGTTTCTGCTTTGGTGGAAACTTTGCTCTGTTCCCATCTGCCACAGCGGACTTCTTTGGAAGTAAGAATGTTGGCAAGAACTACGGTGTGATGTTCACCGCATATGGAATAGCAGGAATAACAGGTGCTTTTGTGGCTGGGCCAATTGTCGATGCTACTGGGTCTTACTTCATGGCATTTGTTGTGACTGGTATTCTAGCAATCATCGCAGTTCTTTTCACGTTTGTACTGAAATCCAAACGTAGTTCTTAAATGAATGAAAAAAGAGGTCCAGGATTGATTCCTTGACCTCTTTCCTCTCTATTTTCCATGAAATCTTTGTATTTGCAAACTTCTTCGACAATGAGTTGACTTTCAATAAAAATACGTGATATTAGATAAGCTTCATATAGTCTAGATTTTGCTCGTCGGCCATCGAATTGACGGTATTAGGTGACGTACTTGTCAGAAGAAAAGAAGATTACAGTTTATAGCCAGGAAGAAAGGCGTTTCGATCCCCCAAAGAGTTTCGTCGACAAGGCATATGTAAAGAGCCAAGATGAGCGAATGAAGATTTGGAAAGAGTCAGTCGAAAATCCTGATGAATTCTGGCTCAAAGCAGCCAAGGAACTTTGTTACTGGAAGAAAGAGCCAACCAAGGGTTTTGAATGGGAAGATATCGAGAATATTCGATTCACCTGGTTCAAAGACGGTGTAACCAACATGGCGTACAACTGTCTTGACAAAAATATTGAGGCAGGCAAAGGTGACCAGATTGCGCTAATCTGGCAGGGTGAGCCCCTTGAAGAGTCAAAGACCTACACATACAGTGAACTTCTCAGTGAGGTCAACAAAGCAGCCAATGTCCTGAAGAACCTGGGTGTCAAAAAGGGCGACCGAATTACAATGTACCTCCCCATGATTCCGGAGCTTGCAATCATCATGCTTGCTTGTGTTAGGATTGGTGCAGTTCACAGCATTGTCTTTGGTGGATTCAGCTCAGATTCTGTCAAAGACAGAATTCTCGACTGTGAGGGTAAAATACTGGTTACAGCAGATGGTTACTACCGCGCAGGTAAAACAATTCCGCAGAAGGTAGGTGCAGACAAAGCTGTCGAAGATCTCGATTTAGTCGAGAAGGTTCTCGTTGTTAAGAGAGTTGGAATTGACGTTCCCTGGACCGAGGGAAGAGATGTCTGGTACCACGAGGAATACGAGAAAGTCGACGACAAGTGCGACCCTGAGTGGATTGATGCAGAAGATCCACTTTTCATTCTCTACACATCTGGTTCAACTGGGAAGCCAAAGGGAGTCCTCCACACAACTGGTGGATACATGACCTACACAACTCATACTTTCAAGCATATCTTTGATTGGCATGAGGGTGATGTCTACTGGTGTACAGCTGATATCGGTTGGATTACAGGTCACTCCTACATCGTATATGGACCTCTCTCAGCTGGGGCAACCTCATTGATGTTTGAGTCCGTGCCTACATATCCTGACAATGATAGATTTTGGCTTGAAGTGGAGAGGTGGAAAGTCAACCAGTTCTACACAGCTCCAACTGCTATCCGGGCTTTGATGCGATTTGGTAATGATCCCGTATTGAAGCATGATCTATCATCCTTAAACCTGCTTGGAACAGTTGGTGAGCCAATCAATCCTGAGGCTTGGATATGGTACCACGAGATGATTGGAAAGAAGAACTGTCCAATTGTTGATACTTACTGGCAGACTGAAACCGGTGGTGTCATAGTCACTCCACTACCTGGAGCTACTCCAACTATCCCCGGGAGTGCAACCTTTCCGTACTTTGGTGTTGACCCCGTCATCGTTGCTGAAGATGGCGTAACAGTTGGTGCAAACGAGGGTGGATATTTGTGCATGAAGAAGCCATGGCCTGGTCTCATGAGGACTGTCTATGGTGATCACAAGCGGTTCATCGACACATACTGGGTCCAGTTCAAGAATCCTGAAAACGGAGATCCGATGTACTACACTGGTGACGGGTCTCGATTCAACGATGATGGTTACATCTTCGTGATGGGCCGACTTGACGATGTTCTCAAGGTGTCCGGTCACAGACTAGGTACTGCTGAAATTGAGTCATCACTTGTCAAGCATCCTGCAGTGGCTGAGTGTGCAGTTGTAGGATTTCCTCACGAGATTAAGGGTGAGAGTATCTACGTATTTGTCACTCTGAAGATGGGTATAGAGAAGACTGATGCACTCAAGCTTGAGCTCAGAAACCACGTCCGCGCTGACGTCGGTCCAATCGCCACTCCTGAGAAGATTCAGTGGGCTGATGCACTTCCGAAGACTCGCTCAGGTAAGATCATGAGGCGAATTCTCAAGAAGATTGCAGCAGGTCAGATTGACGACCTCGGTGACACTACAACCTTGGCTGACCCAACAGTCGTTGAAACTCTAGTCAGGGAACGAATAGAATAATTAAAACTCAAGAGAGAGGTCAATAAACCTCTCTCCTTCTGTTTTTATACATACCAGTATGTTTGTAGTTCTATCTTTCCTTAGGAGCCACCCAAGTGTCACGATAGATCCAAACTTCTGATATCGAACCCCTTTTTCCGATATTAGGGGGTAGTCGACCCCTAAGAGTATGTTTGTATTTAGTGAGATTTATCGGACAACTCGTCACGTTTCCGAATGAAAGACTGACTCCGCCTTTGTAAAGTCCCGGTTTCAGCTGATAGAATTCCATTACATACTTAGGCACATAGAATCCAAGATGCTTCTTATCATACTCGGAAACTCTTGAAATGAAACGTATTGGCATGTCATCAACCTCCCAGTAGGAATCGCTACGCAGTTACAACCTTTTGATATCTGGTTTGTGGTGTGGCTTTGTATTGAATGGTCATTATTCATAGGATGTCTATTTGGTCATGTACAAGTTACCTTTTCATTATTTACTAAATCAGAGGATTTGTCCCATGGATTATTGTACAATCTACTAGTCATAATGAGTGTGAAATAGAGAAAGACAATTCTGTGGCAGTCATATCAAACAAACAGCTTGTTGAATAGACATATTAACAATAGTGAATAATAATTGAGAGAGGAATAAATGTGGAAGAAATACAAAAATTCACTGGATTTCCTAAGGAAACTCTGAGGTTCTATTCAGAGCTGAAGGAGAACAACTTCAGGGACTGGTTCAATGATAGAAAAGAACACTATGAGGAGTATGTCCTAAAGCCGGCCCAATCCTTTGTGGTGGCATTTGGAGAGAAGCTAAAGACCATTTCTGACAGCTTTACATATGACACTCGCACAAACGGTAGAGGATCTATATTACGGATCTATCGAGATGTTCGTTTCAGCAAGGATAAGACACCATACAATACTCGACTTCGGTTCAGGTTTGGAGAGGGTACACCTGAGAAGGGGCTATACCCCGGATACTTCTTTGGTATGGACGAAACAGGTGGTAGACTTCTTGGTGGAATCTACAAGTTTGCTAAACCTACACTTGATCGATATCGAAAAGCCATACTAGATGATAGCTCTGGAAAAATGTTGGCTAAGATTCTTGACGAAATCAAGAACCAAAAGGGATTCGAGATTGGCGGAGAGCATTTCAAACGGGTTCCAAGAGGTTTTGATGATGATCATCCACGGGCCAATCTTCTCAGGCACGACGCACTCTATGTCAGTTCTCCACAGATTCCTGTCAGTGTTCTCAAGAAACCGGATTTGGTCAATGTCTGTTATGAATATGCACTCAAAATTGCCCCGGTTCATAACTGGTTGAATCATTTGTCTCGTTAGGTCAAAACTCAAGTTCTATAGCGAACTGCCATAGGATAATCTACAAAAACGGACCATAATGAAAAACGATGAGTGAGAATAATGCTCCAGGAAAGTACAATCCGAAAGAAAATCATCGGTTCAGTGGTTGCTAGCAGCGTCTTCATAATCTGGATTCTTGTTGATTTCTATATTTTCCCTGTCTTTGGACTGACGTCCTATGTACTCTACGAAGTACTCGCATATGGGTCTTGGACAATAATCACACTCGTCTGCTTTGCAATCCTGTCTTGGGCGGGATGTTTCTCTTTACGTCGCCATACTGAAGAATCAGGCAGTATTGATGACATCGCTGGGTAATGTATTCTCATTTTGTATGCCAACAGAATCTCCCTGACGCTCAAGAATGCGTATTATTTGGAGTCCTATCGTGACAACCACGATTGAAGCCAGTACGACTTTTATTGGTGTGATAATCCCTGCTACTAGCCATATACCGTATAGAATTTCAGGAGTCAATCCTAGTATCCAATGCAATTGACCAGGTAGAAGCACAAACACCCTAAACAGAATATCAGTTTCAAGAGCTATCACTGTGGTGAATACCAGTAAGATGATCTTCTTCCGTTCTGTAATGTCATGCATCCAACCTCGAGTAGTGAGGAAGGTGTAAATCAACACAATTCCATATCCGACCAGAATGTCCCAGATTCCCCAGAGAGGGAGTCCCCACGTAACAGGATACATGAAATATCCAAGAAGCATGACTGTATAGATTGCTAAGACTTGTTTCCACTTGCCTTGGTACACAAAACCTGCCATAGCCGCACCCATTGACAAACCAAGCATGAACAACAGCTCAGTAGGTTCGCGGTAGTAGATAGTGTGTCCTATTAGACTACCAATTCCTACAGAATAGGCCCCAAGTGATGGGCCTAGTATGATTCCAACTATAGGGCTTAATAGAAATGCCCAACTGTACCAAACACCTGATGTAAAGCCAAATGCAGGAATGCTATCTAATACAGCAGTCATTGCTGTAAAAACAGCCACAAAAGCTACCATCCTACTTGGATTCGAATCTATTGAGATTACCATGGCTTCCGCGCGGCACACAAGGGCAGGATTTAAACTCTCTTGAACATCAGAGGAGTTCCTATATATCGCGGAGCTATATGGCAAGGCTGTGTAAACTTAGGAGTTTGAGATCATTATGGGTAAAGCACGATTCGTGTTTCCGTTCATCTTTGCTGCTGCAGGAATTGCTTTCGGCCTATATGTCATGTATAGGGTAACCTCCTTTGCACCATCATTCGAGTTCATCCCGTGGATTGAGGGGTCACTCTTCACTGACATCTTGATAATTCTTGGAATAGCAATTCCAGTGATAGCCATTGAATATTTCGTCATTGCATTCCCACTTGCAGCTCTCTTTCTCTTGGGAAGTCGTCTAGTCAAGTCTGCAACTTACAATTTTTCTATCATGGACATAGGAACTGAGTTTGGCGGCTACAGAATGATTCGTAGAAGTGTTGCCCCTGCCCTCTTCAGCTTGAGTACATCTGGACTCATAATAGGTCTTCTCGAGGGTATACTTGCTGAACCTTTGACAACTGCACCTCCAGGAACGGGTTTTTGGGTCGGATTGAGTCTCACACTGATGGGTGCACTCGTCATAATGCCCATTGCTCTTGCACTTTTCATCCCAACCTGGATCTTGAACGATGCTGGTATTGTGACTCATCTAAAGGAAGGTCAACTGGATGTTCGACAATGCCCTGACACAGAAGGAATCGGTCGTTGGTACAGCAGTATGCTTAGTGGTTATTCGTTGTTTGCGTATCCAATTGCAATGATTAGTGCACACTTTGTACAACCATTCATCATCGAAGGTCTTCTACCAGAGCAACATCCCGAGTTACTTCTCGTAAGCTTTCTCTGGACTCTTGGAATTCCTCTGGTGGTCGTAGCCTTCATACTCCCTGTTGTTTTCCTGAATGAAGCTGCGCAGAGAAGATCAGTAGGATTCATTCAGCGCTTCGCACGCGGATTGGCTGCTAAAGAGGTCGAGAAACCAGTCATCTCAAGAAAGGGAGCGAAGAAGAAGACTGAGGACAAACCACCAGAACAACCAGCTGGAGAATCACTGGACTACTGAGATCCTGTACTTGTCATTATCTCCTACGGAGCAGAATCAATAGGACAATCACTATTCCTACGCCGCCGATCACAGCTCCTAACACGGCGAGTTGTATGGGATCAATTCCTGACCCTTCCGGAATTGTTAGTTGTTCAACCACAAGGAGGTTGGTAGCATCACTAAAAGTATCCTCGTTCATGAAAATATCCCATACCGTGATATCTACTGTATAGTTTCCAAGTCCGAGGTCTGTGATGGTGCCTTCATAGAATCCTACTGATGTTTCATTTAATGCAATTAAGCATTCATAGGGTTGAGATAATCTTTCACCTGTTGTAGCATTGAGTGCAAAGACCTTCGTCACTACTCTGTAAATGCCTGAAACGTCACTGACCTGCACTGTAAGATTGACATTTGTTCCAAGAATGCTTGGTTTGGGATTAACTACTGCATTCAGAAGTTTTGGACCATCAGACTCGTAGAGTCCCAGAGTTGCTGCTATTGCCTCACACATTTCTTCTCGATAGAACCTGCTTCTGACACCTGTCACAAGGTTGCCATCTATTACTGGAGGTACCAACTCATTGAAAGTTGCTCCAGCAGCAATGTACTCTGCTTCATAGTCAGCATTTCCAGTAATGTTCCTACCATTTATCACATCAGCTGCAGCTAGAACTCGGACTGCACGACACCATGCACTAACAATTATACCTTCACTCATCGCAGAGCTAATCAAATCCAGTGCACTCTGATTTGTGCGAAGTATCTCATGAGATTCACCAGGCATGATAGAAATCGCATCATATACTGTGATGTCCGTAATATCTGTCAGCATAATGTCTACTGAGTGTTCTTCATATCCTAGATATGAACAGGAAATCAAGGTCTGATTTAGACCTGTAGTTGTGATGCTCCACCCGTATCTCTCAAATATATCCATAATATATGGGACATTACCACCATAGTCATGGTCCATGAGAAGAAGAATATTGATGGACTCCTGAAACTCTATTGTCATCTCAGTACTACCTTGGACACTTCCAAAAATCACTATGAATTCAACAATACTGATCATAATTACCTGTTTTACGAAACGCCTTGGCATCAATGCGCCACCGAGCGCAGTCTAATATGAGAAATAGCCTAATAATGTGTCATTGGCGCAAGAATTTAGGCAAAGACTATTCCACTAACCCAAGTTTTGTCATGGCACGAAGACAACCAAGCGTCATTTTACCTGCCCACTCTTTCTCAGCAATAGGCCAGACATCCTCATATTGACCCCATTTCCAGGTGGGCCACCAACCCCCATCATCTGCCTGATTCTCTATCTCTTGACGCATCAGATCATACACATTATCTTGATAGGACATCAATATTGATTCTGAATCAGGTGCCAACCAAAAGATGCGTATCTCTCCCATGTCATCCTGAGTGTAAGGTATATCCTTCTCAAAAGTCCGATGAATCATCTTTGAAACCATTGTCTGGATTTGGTTGGGAAAATCCCTATATGCACGCTCCCAACACATGACTTTGTAGAGTCCATTGATATAATTCGTGTTCTTGATGTTTGTTAACAGACGTTTCTCCACGCTTGATATGAGCTCGTCTGGGACCAATGACTTGTATCTGTAGACGTATCCAGCTAGCTCAGCATTGGGATTTGCCCAACTCTCTTCTGTAGGAGGTTTTACCTCCTCTAGGTTCCACCACCGCGCATGAGGTTCATCATTTACATCAAGGAAGGTGTATGGCCAATAACCGTGATCTTGGTCGTAGGTTGATATTAGATATTGAATTGCCTCTGAAACAATATCCTCATCAGCTGAGGCATCGATATTCTTACAGTACTGTAGACCCACTGAGGTCACAATCGGTGAAGAGGCTTGAAGTCTGATGTCTGACTCCAACCCCTGACCATATCCCCCATCTGAGTTTTGATATTTCCTCAATTCCTCCACCACTGCCTCTCGTGTACCGTCCTCAAACAAATATTCGAATAGGCTTCGATCAAGCGGTCGAGCATTCTTGAAGATGAATTCACGAGCACGAGCAAATGCATCCTTCGAGAGTTTCAACTGTAACACCTCATTCAGTTTCCTTGTTGATTGTCTGATATGTATTTACCCAAACACTCCATGGAAACACTCATATTATTATAACTATAGTTAATGTTATGTCCGAAGACAAACTCATAGATGTGGAGATCAAGCAGACAACTCTGGTACGTGCTAGGCCTGAGGATGTCTATGACGCAATTGCAACAGCTGATGGAATCAATGCTTGGTTCACTCACAATACTGAGATCGATGCGAAACCTGGTGGTTCTATAGTCCTTCGATGGAAAGACTGGGGTCCTGACAAGTACACAACAGATGCTCCAGGTACGGTCCTAGAAGCCAACCGAGGTGAGCGTTTCGTATTTCAGTGGAGACCTGACAAGCCTGACTATGCCACAACGATTGAAATGGATTTCGAACCAGTTGAAGAAGGCACGGTGGTCCGACTACGTGAGCATGGTTATCATGATACTCCTTCCGGCAGAGCAGCTATGCTCGAGTGTGCTGCAGGATGGGGTGAGGCATTGACTCTATTGAAATACTATGTAGAGCACAACATTACATACTAGAA
>JBHLRQ010000020.1:16384-40487 GCA_048882385.1 Candidatus Thorarchaeota archaeon
CTCTGAAAGTCTGGCTCTTCAGGACTTTCTCCATGCCAGTCGTGATACCACTCCCAGGTGTCCTCTGCCAAGTGTATGTATCTACTATGAATACTGCCTCCTGACTCATAGAGAATACGACTGAACTCTTCCTCACTCAGGGTTTCAACAATCTCCCAGATGGTATCATTTGCCCATTGTAGATAATTAGCTAGTTTTTCCAAGAGGACCATGACGTTCCAAGGTGAACCTGTAATTTAAATTAAGTAGTCGCAATAGAAGAGCTCCACTGTATAGCAACACAAACAAGAAACGTGATAGTGAAATGATGAAAGACAAGGTTTGCATTGTAACAGGCAGTAACTCTGGGATTGGCAAAGAAACAGCTCTGGCCTTGGCTGAAATGGGAGCGACTGTGATTTCAGTTGTTCGAAATCGAGAGCTAGGTGAACAGGCTTGTGAAGTTATAGTTGCAGAAACAGGGAATGACGCAGTTGAAATGATGCTCTGTGATTTATCATTAATGAGTACAATCAGGAAATTTGCAGAGGAATTCAAGAGCAAGTATGATCGTCTTGACGTCCTAATCAATAATGCAGGAGCAGTCTTTACCAAAAGACAGGTCACAAATGAGGGATTTGAACGGACACTAGCAGTTAACTATCTAGCTCCATTTCTTCTCACTCATGAACTACTTCCACTCCTTAAGACAAGTGCGCCTTCTAGGGTAATTAACCTCTCATCAGGTTTGGCAAATAGGGCTGAACTAAATCTAGAAGACTTGCAGAGTGAGTCAGGATACAAGTCCCGTAAAGTGTACGGTAGTGCAAAGCTCAACGTTGAGATGTTTACATATGAGATGGCCCGACAGCTCGAGAGTACTGGTGTTTCAGTGAATGTAGTTCGACCTGGATTCGTTGCAACGAATCTCGGTCGCAGCAGTGGTAGTTTCAGTTCTAGAATCATGTTTGGAATGATGAAACCATTCCAACTCAGTCCAAAGGAAGGTGCAGAAACCTCAGTCTATGTTGCATCTTCTCCAGAGATTGAAGGTGTAACAGGTAAATGTTTCAGAAAGTGTGAGGTGACAACAACCTCTGAGATATCGTATGATACTGAAAAACAGAAACAGCTCTGGGATGCTACTGTGGACCTTCTAGGGCTCTAGATAGTGTCCAAACTTCTTCTTGAAGTTGTCAGCCAATTCTACGAACCCATACTTCTTCCAAGCTGCAATTGCTAATTCATAGGTTTCTTTGGACATAGTCAGATACTTTTCATCATCCAATCTTTTCCAAGCATGAGCCAATAGATCCATCAAAGTACTAGACATCATCGCAACCTCATAATCGAACTTGTTTGGATCCTGTACAATTATGCGGTTCAAATCAATGACTCTCTCTACCGTCTTCTTCAATTCATCTTTGTCAAGATGATCTACAATTAGAGATGCGTGGAAACTTGCGGACATTGCATCATCGCGGATTACTTCACCAAACGATAAGAACCATTCCTGAACATCAAGAGCAATATCTACGCATCTCTTTAACACCTCAATTTTCTCATCCCCTTCCAGCAGCCTTGCAGCAAGTGAGGTTAGAGCTGTGTTTGTATTGCTGAGATATGTCGCATAGGTTGTGGGTCGGGTGATCTGCGCAGCATCTATGGTATTTACATCTAGTAGGTTTATAGCCGCATAAAGAAGTCGTATCTCGAATTCTGGTAATTGTTTCTCTCTTGCGAGAACTGGACCAATTGAGTTAGCCACAACAAAGAGAGAGAATCGCACTCTCTTCTTAGAAGACTCTGATTCCATTATCTCGTAAATATCTCCCAAGAATTCTATAGTCCGTTGAAGATGATGCTCTCTTGAAATGCCTGTTGATAAGAAGTAGTATTCTGCATGAGCCACACTCAGACTCTGAAACACACTATCGACTGTATATGCAAACAACGGAATATCGGTCTTCATCAAACCTCTGAAATAATCGCGATATAGCATGAGGACTTCTTCAAGAAATCCAACCCGTTCACTGATTGTGAGTACTGGAGATTCAGTCAATGCTGTAAGTAACGCGATATAGTTCTGCAGCTTAAAGGATGCCGTGATGCCTATCTCCATTCCCTTGCCTTCTTTCTGTAATTCCCATAGTAAATCGTCATCAAGAACCCAAGTGATGCTTCCAAGGATACTAGATATCTGAGATTTATAGAGACCAAGCTCATCTTTGAAACCATCATAACTAGTAATAGAATACAATTTGTCGAATATTCTTCTGCGTTCCTCAATAGCATCGATGAATGAGCAAACAACTTCAGATTTCCCTTTGTATAGTTCTATTAATCTAGATGAAAACTCAGGATACTCTACAACAAGAGGGTCCAAAAACAAGAAACCAAGCATAAGATGTTCATCATCTTGCACGAAATCGAATTTTCTCATAGATTCTCTAAACACTCGAGTATAATCCGCGGGAATGACTTCTCCCGCTATAGTTCCTACAAGGACTTTAGCCAAACTAGTGAAAGGATAATCCTCAGGGAGTCTTGATACAATCTCTCTAAGTTCTTTCAAAGTCGGTGCGATTGTCTTTGTCATGGAATGCGTTAAGGATCCCATCTTGATACTTAAGATACTTGCAAGTTCACTCTCGTCTTTGGACGCCATAGCGCAGGCTCGATCAAATTCACCTCTTAACGCATGAAGAAGTGCATCTTTCAGTGTTCCTGAACACTCATTCTTGAACTCCAGCCATCTTTTTTCTGGTTCAGGTCGAGCAAGAAAATCATCCACTTCCTGAATTATGTTTGAAAATCGATTGTCCTTTTTTAAAACCTCAAAAATTGGATTCCACACACACGATAATGCAGAAGGAAATGATGTTTCTATGTGATCTCTGACATATGCACTTAGAATCCGAGCGATAATCTTCTTCTGTGTGTCATCTACAGAACCATCAGCAACACGAATTTCCGACGCATCAATCTTCTCTGCAATGACCCGTAAGAGACTGTCCATGTAATCTTCGGCTTTACTAACTAACGCAACAATCGTGAATCCCTTTCCAGATTCAGTCACAAGAAGTGTATCCTCCTTTAGAGCAAGTCGTCGGACCTCGCTGCCCATCATACTACTCAATGCCTTAGCTGACTCAATCAATGGTCCTAGGATGAGTTCCCCATCAGCCTCCATTGAGCTTTTAAACTCAATGGGGACCCCACCTTCTGTCAGGACACCGATTAGTCTAATCATTTGATTTCCCTACAAATCGTGCGATTTGATATCAACAACATTCTACGAAAAAAGCCTTCTTGATATGGATTCAATCTGAATAGTTCATAAAATCAAGCAGTTTGCTCGAATTTCTCTTGTTATTCTAATACTAATACTGGATTCCATCATCGAATAGAGAGTATTGACGCTAGCAGCCAGGCACATAGTATTGCATTGACCATAGCTCCAAGCCATCGATTCCCTGTCACACGATATGCAAACATTGTGATTACAGTACATGCTGCAAACCATGGAGTGAATGCATAGAAGAACAAAAACGAATATCCAATGATTCCTGGGATTAGAGGAGCACCAGCCAAGAATCCGCCGACATATTCGAACGTTACAAGAATGAGGTATGGAAATGTTTTGATGAGTACGGCCTTTATGGTCCAACTCAATTGTACACTGGTCCAAGAGCCTTCACCTTTGGGTAACATTGGTCCAGTCAGCCAGGCTCCATCAATCAAGCAATAAATCAAGAACACAATGAAATACAGGGGTACAAAGTAGGATTGTGCAAGGGTGAGGTCATGGAGACCTGGTAGGAAGCATCGCAAATCCAACGCGAGTCCAAGGTCGACAATTAGAGTCAAAACGTACAACCAAATGACCACAATACATGCCAGAAAGAAGGTTCTCATGATTTTTAGAACCGGCCTGTTACTCCCTGTGCCCAGTAATCTTTGTACTGACAGGATTGATTGAGAACGTCGGCGAAGGATGATAAACAAGAAAAGAACACCAACAAGAGCGCTTCCAATCATCCATGACATTACCGGTATCCCATAATACTGCGGGAATGGTATCAGGAATGATAGTAAAGTTCCAACCAACAGGAACGGAAAGAACGTGATAGTACCAATTAATCCATACAAAATTCCATACCCTATGAACGACTTTGTTGTAGCAGGCTCCTCACTAGGAACACCTCTAAGGTCTGAGAAGAGTGGTATATTGAATAATATGACTATTAGAGGGAATATCGTTAACAGTGCTCCTAACAATCCTAAAAGTCCTCCAAATAACCAGAGTGGATAAAGGAGATTATCACTAGCTATCCAGTGTTCATCCTCATTCCCTCCTTTCAGACTGTTCTTCATCCATTCAACACTTTCACTGACGATGACTGGATTTATTGTTTCGAACAGATGATTTGAAGGCGGAAATACTGCTCTTCTTGCTGTATTGTTAGCAAAGTCACCATAAGTTGTGCTAGGTACAATACCTGTGACATTGAAGTAGGGTTCTAGTCTGGTGAGATTTTGAGGATAACTTGAAAGAGAGTCAAAGTAACCTGTGGCGATGAGTGTGTTTGGAATATATGCCGCCTCCGACCAGAAACCAGATCCAACAAGAACTAGTGCCCTAACATATACACTGGATTCCTCCATGGCACTCACAGCGATACCGCCTCCCATACTATGTCCAATCAATCCAATCTGAGTGTTGTCGACATAATCCAGAGAAGTGATATAGTTCAGTGCCGCAGTCCCACTACCTGAACCAACCTCTGAGTTTCCGTGGCCATTTGCATCTAATGTCAATACAACAAATCCTCGTCTGGCTAGTTCTATTCCAAACGCCATCAACCATTCCTTGTTCTGGAGTGACCCATGAATGACAACTACTCCCGGCAATGGATCCGCGTCAGTCGCATAGTGAGGTTTCTGTAGTGTACTATGAATCCACGATCCATCAGCTGCCTGAAAATCAATCTCAGAAACAGCTACAGAGCCAAATCCATTCTGCATACTGGCTGCGATCATGACTCCTGAAGACATTAGGATAAGTCCAATAAGAAGTACAAGGTATCTACGTTTCAATTGTGCACCACCTCTGCCATGTACTCTAGGTACTGTCATAACTTGTCTTTTATTTCATCCGAACACATGCCGCAACCCATATCACCTTTTGAAATCCAGAACACACAACGATGCCAGACTGGGATCAAATCTTTGCAGAGAAAGGTCGAGTTTTCACTGACCCCCATTCAGATATTGACAGAGTTCTAGACATGCTTGGTGAAGGCAAGCGAGTTCTGGACCTAGGATGTGGGACTGGTCGTCATATAGTATACCTCGCTCGTCTAGGCTATGACATCTATGGATTTGATAGTTCTTCAAGAGCACTCTCTATGGCTCAAGAGTGGCTTCAAGAAGAGAATCTTGAAGCGCATCTATGTGAACACTTTATGGAACAAACTTTTCCATATGATGCTGATTTCTTTGATGCTGTGATTTCAATCCAAGTCATCCATCATAATCCTATGAAAGACATCAAGAAGACAATCCGAGAGATAGAGCGGGTATTGAAACCAGAAGGACTTCTCTTTGTCACATTTCCAGTCCTTCATTCCGGTCCAGTAGAAGAAAATCGAGACTGGAACCTTATGAAAATAGAAGAAGGCACATACATACCTCAGAAAGGTTTAGAGCGTGGAATTCCTCATCACTACTTCTCACTTGAAGAGATTCCTAAAGTGTTTGGAGGTTTTGATATCTTTGATATATTTCTTGACGATACAGATCATCGATGCGTTCTAGCCAAGCTCCGGACCAGCTAAATCTGGTCTTCAAGTCCGAATGTTGGAAAAATGAGTTTCTTGACCTTCTCTATTGTGTCATCCACTGCACGACGTATCTTTGGATACTGGTCACTGGGCATTCTAAAAGGTCTGCTTGTCCACCCACCTCTCTTAACCTGGAATCCGTGTTTGTGACAAAGCTCTATCCACTCTGCCGGAATTGTCGGTGGTAAAGCTATGTCTGCGATATCTGCAAGGAGTATTGTCCAAATCTTTGCTGCAGCCACAGAGTTGTATCCTCCACCTCCCACAACAACAAGTTTCCTAGTTCCAAGATGTACGAGCTGACGAACAGTCTTTGACATACGTTGATAGGTGTCGTATGTAAGCATCAGATCTGTAAGTGGGTCATTCATGTAGCCATCTGCTCCCACTTCCCAGAACACAAAGTCTGGTTTGTATGCTAGCCAGATTGGAACCACGACATCCTCGAATGCTCTCCACCACTCCACATCATCAGTGAGAGGTGGTAATGGAATATTAACTGAGTAGCCCTTCCCCTCGCCAATACCAACCTCCTCTGGTCTTCCAGTACCCGGGTAGAATCCCATACTGAGTTCATGAAGCGAAATTGTCAGGACATTAGGGTCATGATAGAATGCATGTTGTGTGCCATCGCCATGATGTGCATCTGTATCGAGATAGAGCACTTTCTTTCCTGGATATTTCTGTTGATAGTTTTTGATGGCTACTACACAGTCATTGTAATAACAGAAGCCAGAAGCCTGGCTCTCCATTGCATGATGGAGACCTCCGAAGAATGAAACTGCATCCTCGAACTGACCATCTGCTACTCCCATCACAGCATCGATGGTCGCTCCCACAATATAGCTTGCATATTGGTCAACACCAGGGAATATTGGACACTCGTCTGTATCCAGACCAAATCGTGAAGAGAATGCTGTACCCATATTTCCAAAGAGCTCCAGAGTTTCGATGTACGCCGGGTCATGAAACAAAAGCAGTTCTTCACGAGTCGCACGTCGCATTGGTTGAACCGATATTCTGGGACTCTTAAGAAGTCCTGACATCACTGGTAGACTCCAAGTGACTTCCAACCGTGCCCGATTCCAGAATGGATTAGGCTCTGCTCTCATTCTATCAAGTTCATCGATTCCTTCAAGACTGAGAATAGCCTCAGGATCGAATAGAGCAGTCAATTCGGACAACAGAGTTCCTCCATTTCGGATAGCAGTCTTGGTTGACTGACGTCATTCCACTCTTATGTTTGCTGGCGACATATTTTATTGGTCTCTTCGAAAGCCTCATTATTCAATTAGAAATATCGGTAGCTATCATGTCTAAATTTGAGTTGATAAAAGAAACTTTTCTTGGAAATCTTGGAGAGCAACTTCCAATCTCCTTGTGGAAGCATCATCCTAATGTTGATAGGACTCCGGAAGGACTTGCAGAATCTGAGATTACATTTCATAGACTTCTTGACCATGATCTACTGAAGATATCCTTTTTCGGTCATTTTCCATGTATCGACTTTGGCTGTACTGCAGTCTATGACGGAGCTCCTACTGGGTCTACAACACTCACAAGTGCTGCTATCAACGAAGTTAGTGACTGGGAAACTCTTGAACCACTCGATGTTAATGCTGGTGAGTTGGGAAATCAGATTCGAGCTGTAGATTTAATCCACAAGTATGCACAAGATAAAGTGCCTACAATGGCTACAGTCTTTGATCCCGCTATGGTTGCTGATAAGATTTCTGACAAAAACCTGACTAAATATGCAGATACGCATCCAGATGTTTTGGAAAGTGCACTTGATTTAATCACCGATGTTACAATAGATTTTGCTAAGGCTGCAATCGACGCAGGAGCCGATGGCATATTCTTAGCATCACAACACTCCACAAAATCATCGGTTTCTGATGAGCAATACGAGAAGTTCATCTATCCTTATGATAACAAGTTTATTTCACGCCTTCGAGGGAAAGCCAAGTTCATCGTTGTGCATTTGCATGCACGAGAGGATAAGGAAGAGATACGTTTTGACAAGATTGCAAAGACTAGAGGTGTTGATGCTATAAACTGGGAGGATCAGACTTCATCCCTCTCACTGAGCCAAGGCAAGAAGAAATTCCGTGGAGCTGTATTGGGTGGAATTGATCACAACGGGATTTTTCGTAATGGAGCCCCCGAGGAGGCACAGGAACAGGTTTTAGAAGCTGTTAAGCGAGCTGGTCTCGAGCGTCTTATCGTGGCACCGGGTTGTGTTGTAACAGTCGACACTCCCGAAGAGAATATTATTACAGTGAGAGATGCTATACGTTCAATTGACCCCTACGACTACAAGTAGGTGGATGAAAAATGACAAGGAATGCTGAAGTTGCTCGCGTTCTCAAAGAGATAGGTTTACTCCTAGAAATCGAAGGCAAAGATCGATTCAAACCCCGTGCGTACTTTCGTGGAATGCGATCTGTAACATCATTAGGAGAGGATATCGAAGCCATAGCCAAACGAGATGCTCTTACCGAAATCCAAGGTATTGGAAAGGGTCTCTCGGATGTCATCAAAAGCTATCTTGAAACTGGAGAAGTGGAACTTCTAACGGAACTTAGAACACGTGTTCCAGTTAAGGCATTAGAGCTCGATTCGATTCCTGGAGTGGGTCCAAAGACAATCAAACTTGTGTATGAGAAACTAGGTGTCACTGACATAGAATCGCTTGAAGCTGCAGCCAATCAGGGAAGGCTTTCAAATCTGCCAGGTCTTGGTGAAAAGACTCAGATACAAATCATTGAAGGAATTCAAGTTGTTCGTGCTGGGCTTGAAAGGACTCTTCTTGCGGATGCATTATCTGCTGCAGAGAAAATTGAGAATGAGCTTCGAAAAGTGAAGACCGTGACGCAACTAGTCATTGCAGGTTCAACGCGCCGTCGAAGAGAAACCATAGGCGATCTTGATTTCTTAGTTGATGCAACAGAACCTGAATCTGTTATGGAATCATTCATCAACTCGGAAGGAGTAGCTACAATTACAGCACGTGGTCCTACCAAGTCATCAATTCGACTAGACTCTGGATTGCAGGTAGACCTCAGAGTCCTTTCTAGTGATAGTTTTGGTGCTGGTCTTCAGTATTTCACTGGAAGTGTGGATCACAACGTAAGGCTAAGATCAATTGCTAAAGAGAAGGGTCTACGCCTGAACGAGTACGGTCTATTCAAGGATGAGCAGAAAATAGCTGGCGGGGATGAAGAGAATATCTACAAAACACTTGGACTACAATGGATTCCCCCAGAGCTGAGAGAAGATACTGGAGAAATCGAGGCTGCCCAAAATGGAGAACTACCTGAGCTAGTAGCTATGGAAAACATACGTGGTGACCTTCATAGCCACACTGACCAATCAGATGGTAAAAACACGATTGAGGAAATGCTGGATGCGGCGCAGGCTCTTGAGTATGAGTACTACTGTGTATCTGATCATACACAAAGTCTAAGCATTGCCAACGGAATGGATGAAACTCGCCTTCTTAAGAGGATTGAAGAGATTGACGAGCTGAATACATCAGGTCGTTGGAAAATGAAGATCTTGAAGGGAGCAGAGGTAGACATACTAGCAGATGGCGGACTCGACATCGAAGATAGTGTGCTATCACAACTCGATATTGTGACCGGCTCAATACATAGTAGAATGAAGGACAAGAAAGAAACTATGACAGAACGTGTGTGTCATGCCTTACAGAATAAGTATGTTCACATTCTAGGACATCCTACTGGCCGCTTAATTGGCAAGAGGTCTGAATTCGAAATCGATTTAGAGCGTGTGTTTGAAACAGCAAGGAAACACAACGTGATTATGGAGCTAAATGCTCATCCTCAAAGACTAGACCTCAATGCTGGAAATCTCCGAGCTGCCATTAAGATTGGACTCAAGATTGCAATAAACACAGATGCACACAGAATCTCAGAACTTGATAATATGCGATTTGGTGTGTACCAGGCGCGACGAGGATGGTTGACTCCTGATGATGTCATCAATACCTACTCCTTGAAGAAACTGATGAATTCTATAAAGAAATAGAATAGACCTAATCGACCTCTAAGTACATTCCATGATAGTCACAATATGTGACTTCGTCCTGTGACCCTCACAAGTGGCTCCGCTATATATACTAAATCTGAGTAGTAATTCTTGTGAAACATTATGGCTCTAACAACTAATTCACGAAACACATCTGTGCTGAAGAAGAACAAGGTCAAGTTCTCAACTGAGGCTTTGACCCACGCAATGCTCTATCGGAGGTAATCCCATGGCATTTGCGAAACTTCGGAAGAAACTTGGTGCTGAACCTGACCTTGAGAAACATCTGCGTACCAAGGCACAGGTACGCACTGAAGTCTACAGATCCTCTTTCCAGAGGTAGATTCAGATGAATAAAACTGACTCTTCTCAAAGCACTGCCTCTTCAAAGGCGCAGAAGCATCAATCCCAGAAAGGTAGTACCCTTACACTGGCTGAAGTACTCGCGTTAGAAGCAACGTGAGTACTATTCTCTTTTTTCTCACCTTAATTCTGATTACTAGTCCGAAATTATATCATTAAAAGCCAGACCTGCTCTCTGTCTGTGAGGCTCAATATCCCCAACGATTTTCATTCTATCGAGGTTGATTTCACCCAGACCCCGTTTCTTAGCCTCTTGTAGAACCGGCATCTCTGAAGGTTCAAATCCTACTAGATATCCTCCAACTGCTTCGACTGCAAATGCATCAGTGCCTACAATAAGGATATTCGGAGAGATTGTAATTCGCTTCTTTTTGTAACCACGATAGACATGAGTAGCATCTATGACTGCTAAATCTATACCCCCAATCGCTTCATAGATGTCAAGAAGAGCAGTTGTGAGTTGGTCATGGAACCTGTGCTTTTTCGTGTCAGGTATCATTCCAAGCAAATTTTTGATTACAAAGCCCAGGTTCATGAGATCCTCAAGTCCAGCTTCCTCATATCTTCTGGGAACATGAGTGCTGATGAAGGTGTTTGGCTCTGAGAATATCTGTGGAAAGGGGACAGTTTCTCCAGCAATTTCAACATCCTTCGTTTCTTTATCACTTGACAGATTGTACGGGACCACACGATCATTGAAACAATCTTTCCATATCTCTAGTCTTTCCAATCCCGGTCCTGCTCCACTATCAGATTCAGTGATTAAAATCTCGGATGCTTTATCAAAAGCATCAATGATTGATTGAAGGGTTTTGACGGTTGTACATATTCCAGTTTCAGTATTATAGATTCCAACCTTTACAACGACCCTTTTATCAGGTGAATTCATTTCGCTCATACCCTCGATATGGTTGATAGACTTTGAGAAAGAATCGTTGTCTACAATAACAACAGTTGGTCTCATTTTAGACACCCCCTAGACTGAGATTGGGTCAATAATAAGAATCACGTACTGCGCACATGCTGTGACTCGTCTGGAACACGTTTCACGGACTAAACCATCCAGAGATGATCGGATTTGATTTCCTTACCCATTTATAATATCAAATCTTGATTACTTGATTATGGAAGTGATAGTCTTTGGACAATCATGACTTACAGAGCTATATTGAAGTGCACAAAATAGAGGCTGAAATACTCCCCATGAAGGGTCGTGTTCATTCAGTCGATGCTGCTTCTAGTGAGCTTGGAGTCCCCCCAGAGCGATTCATCAAGACTGTTGTGTTCATAGCCAATGACAAAGTGATTCTCGCTATTGTGAATGGTACTGATCGCGCAAGCTCAAAGAGAGTAGGAAAGGCGATTGACCTACCACCTCCAGGACTTGCTTCACCTGAAGAGGCATTTGAGCTGACAGGATTCGAAGTCGGTGGAACACCTCCAATAGCTATATCGAACGCTCATGTGGTAATTGATACAAGAGTTATGGAAATGCCTGAGGTGATTGGAGGTGGTGGAACTGACAGGCACCTCCTCAGAATTAAACCTGAAGAAATCGTGAAAGACACCGGTGCGAAAATAGCTCGTATCAGAAAATAGCACTCGAATATTGAGGTGAAATCCTCTTCTATATCGCTCCTTTTATCTTGATATGACTCTATACTCCAAAAGAAATGGTGCCGAGAATGGGATTTTCGAGTTGCATGAAACTCATACAACCTTTCGAACCCATGTACTCCTACGAGAATGGATTTCTCCTTGGAGTTGCCATAGGCAAACTAACAGATCTTGAGTCCACCGCCGTTGACCGCTTGGCTATCTCGGCTGATGTTATGCCAGATAAATGAACCATTTAAAGCCATTTGGGTAAATATCGACCTGTTTCATAGAGGTAGGAAATTTTGGTTGAGAAAAAGGTACTGAAGAAAATAGAGGCACGACTAGTGAAATTGAATGATGATATCATTTCAACAATCGAGAAACCTATACATTTCACCAATTATTTTCACTCCGAAGAAGGAGGAGGTGATCCTCCTCCGATAGATTGACGAACAATCTATCTCATCAATCAATATGGATATATGAACATAGGAGAGGAACTTCTTGGTAGAAATCATATCAAGATGGATAGTGGTGTACAAATACATTTTGCAAAGGGGGTGACTTAGATGATAATACACATTCGGAACTTAAGACTGAGGTTATCCAATGTGTACTTGGTCTTGATATTGGTAACAATGTCAAGCGTCACGATTCCTGTCATTGCGGTTTTAAGAAACTCTTATGGATTAATGCAGGAATCTGAAACGACATGGGAGATGCTTGAGTCTGAATATTCACATGGGTCATTTTGGGATGTGTCATTCCTTAACTCCACACATGGATGGATTGTAGGGTCAGAGAACTCAACTTTTGCTTCCGACTTGATTGTACTATATACAAATGACAGTGGGGACTCCTGGCAACTTCAATATAGAGATGATTTTGGATTTGGAGCTACTATAGATGTGTTGGATGAACAGACAGTATGGGTTACAGGATCTTCCGGTAGTCTGTTCTACTCTCTTAATGGAGGGAACACGTGGAACGAGAGTGATGTTGCAGGCGCCATCGGTGGGATGAGCACTGTGAAATTCATCAACAAGACACATGGATGGACTGCTAGTAATGAGGTTCTTTACCTGACTAAAAATGGCGGACAGACATGGGAACCTGTTTCTGGATGGAGCTTTGATGACCACCCTAAAATGATGCAACCTCTGACAAACTTGGATATATGGGCCTGTGGTTTTGGGGGGACTTATCATAGTACTGACGGAGGGGAAACCTGGGAGAGATCTTCTAATAGAGGAGGATGGGCACTGTCATTTGTGAGTGCCACCGAGGGGTGGGTGATTGATGACAGCAGACTGGCACACACGAGTGACGGTGACACATGGGAAGAGCTGGTCATACCAATGAGGGCTCCACTCTTTCGTTTTAATCCACCATACACCACTGATATTCAGTTTCTGGATGCTGACAATGGATGGATTGTTGGCACAGAGATTGCAGTAATGTATACTCCAGATGGAGGTACAAACTGGTATGAGCAGAATGTACCTGCTGATGTGCGTTCTCAGAATCCGAGAATAAGGGCGTTGGACTTTATCAATGAAACCAATGGATGGGCTGTAGGCACAGGAGGGACGATATTGCGGACACGTACTGGAAACGTTCTGGGATCTCGCCTGTGGAAAGGCATGACTGACCCTCTGTTCCTGACCATTGTGGGTGTCATTGCAACTGTGACTATTGTGACAGTAGGTGCGATTGTGAAATTAAAAAAGCGAAAGAGTAAATCAAAATCAGTAGAGATTCAATAGCGACCCACTTGGCCACCTCGGCATTAGGAGCTCCATGTTTTGACTCGCTTTTGGCAGTTTCCCTAAACAGTGGAACAAATTAGCTGGTTTCCAGATATGGTCTGATTTTAGAATAAAAGTCTGAAATAATCTTGGAGCGTTCATCCTCAGTTTCTAGTATGAATAGTCGTATCTGTTGTCCTGCCTTTATTTCCTTGACAAGTCCCATATCCACAAGAGGTTGCATCACTCGATGAATTGTTGAGTGAGCAAGTCCAGTTTCTTTTGCCAATCTACTGAGATTGAAAAATTCCTTCGGACGGTCTAAGAAGTGTTGTACAACTCTGGTCTGAGCACGGGATGCAAATACTTTCTCAAGCAGCCTTTTCAACACATATTCGCCTCTTGTTTCATTTGTTCGTGTTGTGCACAATCTTTGTACCAATCTTTTCATTGTTGAAAGCCTTAGTCAGATTTCCAGGGTCATTTCCATTGAAAATCACAGTAGGGATTTTAGAACGTTCAACTATTCCGATTGCTACAGGATCAAACAGATTATACTCTCCCGCTCTTGTCCCCTCTGAGGACAGGATTTTTCTCAGCTGAGTAATATCAACACTATCCAGTTTCTTGGCTCCTTTCTCTTCGGGGTGGCGATCATAGACTCCATCAACATTGGTTGCATTGAATATCATGTCAGCGTTTATCAGTTCTGCAGAAGCTGCAGCAACTGCATTTGTTGATTGACCTGGTATCATCCCTCCCAACAACACAACCTTGCCACCAAGATTGATTGCAACCTCCAATTCATCAAAATCATCGATGATTTTTGGATACGCAAGGTCCCCCAATGCTGCACATAGGAGCTCTGCATTGTTCCTTGCCAATTTGATACCTAACCAATCACATTGAGCCTCACTTGCACCCAGTTCCCTAGCTGCTGAGATGAAGATTCGTGCTGGTTTCCCACCACCAACAACTATGACAAACGAATGACCTGCTTTGACCAGGGACTTGATTGAATCAGCGTACTCTCTAAGCCGGTCAATACGTACTTGACCGTCTTTGTCATAGAGGAGTGAACCTCCAATCTTGAGTACAGCTCTCATGGTCTATCCCCTGAAACACTTACGAACACGTACTTCTATTGGACACTATTAATAACGATTTCTTGAATAGACCAGTTTGACGAATTTTCGATATGTCAAAACTGCGTTTAGACACCGCCTAGAGCCTCAAATTGCCCATTTCGACCATTTTGACATTTCAATCGGGTCAGTGAGATCGCTATTAATTCCGTGTCGAATGAGTGAACTTTAGCGAATAGAAATTGATGAGTTTCTCAATAAGTATGGTTAGTCTTGTTTGCCCATAACCCTTTTAGGCATCTCACCTACCCCAAGCCTGAGCGGCAAGTGCCGACCCTTGCTGACATCAAGGAGACTGATCCTTTTGTCAAAACTAGAACCTAAGATCAAATCCAAACGCTGGAAGCCTGATGCTGAGGCAGAGCTACTTGAGCTCTGGAAGAATGAGGACACATATGAGTTCGATATGAACTCGGGTAAGACAATATATACCGTCGATACTCCTCCTCCATACCTCTCAGGTCCAATGCATGTGGGTCAGGTGATCCATTATACACAGATTGACATTATTGCACGCTATCGTCGTATGCAGGGTTTAGAGGTGAATTTTCCTCTTGGAATTGATCGTAATGGCTTACCGGTAGAGGTCAGAGTTGAGCAGGATCTCGGCATAAATATGCATAGAACCCCACGTGACGAGTTTCTTCGCCTCTGTAAGAAACGCCTAGATGAAGACGAAATAATTACGCTTACAGGCTTCAAAAGATTGGGTATTGCTTTCAATACCTACGATGATGAGGGTAGTTATCGCACAGATAGTCCAAGATATAGAGCCGTGACACAAGCCACCTTCATTGACATTTGGAAGAAAGGACTTGTTTACAGTGATTACCGTCCCAATAATTGGTGTTTCGAATGCGGGACCACAATTGCTGATGCTGAGGTGGAGTATAGAGAACGACCTACTCAGTTGCATTATCTCTACTTCAATGTGGAAGGACTAGAACCTCTCGAGATTGCTACAACCAGACCTGAGCTACTCTGTGCTTGTGGCGCTGTATTCGTGCATCCTGATGATGAGAGATATAGTTCATATCAGGGAAAGACTGCAAAGGTTCCTCTCTTTGAGCAAGAGGTACCAATCATCCCGAGTCCAACTGCACAGATGGAATTTGGGACAGGAGCTCTAATGGTGTGTAGTTATGGGGACCAAGACGATGTTATGGCATTTCGGGACTATTCACTAACGCCAATTGCAGCTGTATCTACTGATGGTACTATGACAGAAGCTGCTCGAGAATATTCCGGTCTTAAGATCGAAGAGGCTCGCAAGAAAATCGTTGCAGATCTCAGGGAAAATGGTCTTCTATTCAAACAAGAAGACTCGATACAGAGAGTCCCTCATTGTTGGCGGAGTGGCACCCCTATCGAGTTCATAGCGATGGATGAGTATTATGTGAAACAGGTCGATTTCATTGAGGACCTTCATAAGATTGCCAATGATACACCATTCTATCCTGATTTTCACAGGCAAGTTCTAATTAATTGGCTCAACAGGGTGACAGTTGACTGGCCAGTGAGTCGTAGGCGGTATTACGGAACCGAGCTACCTATTTGGTATTGCAAATCCTGCGGAGAAGCCGTGGTTCCTGAACCTGCGGATGATCCAATCTATTACCAGCCTTGGAGAGAAGATCCCCCATTCAAAGATTGTCCGAAATGTGATGCGAGTGAGGGCTTTACAGGTGAGGAGCGGACCTTTGACACATGGATGGACTCCTCGATAAGTGGAATGCAAGCTGTGGGGTACATGTATGATGACGAGCTATTCAAGAAGGGTTTTGACAATGTCATGCGTCCCCAAGGAAAGGACATCGTCAGGACTTGGCTTTACTATTCCTTACTTCGAACTTTTCAATTGACTGGGAAACCTGCTTTCAGTGAGGTGTGGGTTTCTGGACATGTGGTAGACGACAAGGGCGAAACGATGAGCAAGTCAAAGGGAAACTCTCCTGCGCCAATGCCCTTTGTTGAGAAATATGGCGCTGATGCAATGCGTATCTTTGGTGCTCTAGAAGCTGGACTTGGTAGTGACATTAGATTCTCCGAGGACCGTCTAGCTGGAGTGTCGAGGTTTATGACAAAGCTCTACAATATTGCCCGGTTCATCTCAATGTTTCCAATTCCTGAAGATATCCCATTCGATAAGTTGACGCCCGTCGACCAGTGGATACTGGCAGAAGCAAATGCGCTTATTGAAAGGATTGTTCCTGAATGTGATCTCCTTGATTTCCACAAACCTGCAATCGAAATACGCGGCTTCACATGGAATTTCTTTGCAGACCATGTGCTTGAGATGTTAAAGGGGAGGTCTTTCAACACAGAGGGTGTGTTTACTGAGGATGAACAGAAGTCAGCTTGGTTTACTCTACATGAAGTGTTAAAGATCATATCAAGGGCATTAGCTCCGATAACTCCCTTCATAACCGATAAGATCTACCGAGACCTATATGATGAGAAGGGCATTCATCGTCAGAGATATCCCTCCTATGAGAAGACATGGAAATCGAGTCTCACAGACCACACTGAACTTCTGATGCAGACCAACTCTGGTTTCTGGAAGTTCAAACGTGAAACCGGACTCTCTCTCAGACAGGGTCTCGCCGAGGCGTACCTCTCCGAAGACCTGAAACCATGGATGAAGGACCTTCAGGCTATGCATGGTATTGAGAAGCTAGGATTTGGAAAACCAGATGATGACAGGTTCGTAGAAGTGACTCTTCCAGAGTCAGAAAATGTAATCTACGTACTTCCACTAGTAGAAGAGAAAGAATGATTGGGCGAATCACAATCTCTCAATCTTTCACTTATTCCACAAACACCTCATTCTCATGCTCAGTTAGACATTTCATACTATTCGAAACCAGACAGTACTTCCCGGAAAGGTCCAACGCTCTCTCTGTCTTTGATCTAAGGTCTTCAGACTCAATACCAACCTTTGTCTTTAGTAGGATTTTCGTGAACTGGAATCCCTTTTCAACACGTTCTAGTGTACCATGTCCCTCACATGAGAAGGATTTGAAATCGATACGCATCTTCTTTGTGAAGCTCACAAATGTTGTCATGAAACAAGAAGCTGCTGATGCAACAAAGAGATCCTCAGGTGAGATTATTCCTTCAGGTCCATCAAACTCGGGCGGTGCAGAAACCTCGACCTTGGGTTTGCCCTCAACAATCATATCACCAACTCGACCGTGTTTCCAATCGATTCTTACTGTGTATTCGTGAGTTTCATCCGTCATCTCAATCACCAACGACTATTACTTCTGTACTATGTACAATTGGACATTTCATACTGTTTCCAATGAAACAATACTTTGCAGCAAGCTCGAGTGCACGATTTATCCTATTTCTGATTTCCTCTGAGGCAACCTCTACTCGTGCTGTCATCTCAATCTTTGTTACTTCAGAACTTCTACCTACCTTTTCAAGGATTCCCACTGCATCGCATTCGAACGATTTGAACTCAATACGCATCTTCTTAGTGAATTCGACAAATCCATTCATGTAACATATTGTGGCTGAAGCTACGAAGAGGTCTTCAGGTGAGTGAAATTTCTTCTCACCAGATCCACCAGAAGGTACACCGGTCTTGATTGGGATTTTTCCTTCGACAATTAGATTTCCACTCTTTCCACCCGTCCAGACAAGTCGCACAGGATACAGCTTTGCGTCTTCGCTCACTTGAAACACCTTTTTTCCCTATTCTTAACACATGGAAAAGGGTTTAGTCTTGGCAATCTATCCCTCTTTGATAGCTTTGAAGACTGCAAAGAACGGCACTCTTCTCTCCCTCTCAAAGAACTTGTCATCATCGATAGGTTGAGGCTCTGCAAATTCTAGCAGACGGAACCCAGCATTGGAGAGTGAATTCAGGTATGTCGAGAGAGTCCTATGAAAGAAGCTGATTGGTTCTGGAAAAGTTTCTCCCTGCCTGGTCTTCCAATAATGTTGATACTCCTCTTCCTCAAAGTATCGATCAATCTTGAAGAACAAACCCTCACGTCTCTTGGTTTCTGTACTCTTCTCACCCATCTCCCATGAACCCGGTCCATAGAAATTGAATGCCGGATGGACAATGGAAAAGACGAGGATACCGCCTATTTTCAAGACTCTTTGGAACTCTTTCAAGGCATCGTCCAGACATGGTATATTAAGTAGAACAAGGTTGCATAGTATAATATCAAACTCAGGATTGGAAATCGTCTGAATTTCACACAGATCATCCACGCAGAAATCAACAGAACCATCCACAGTCAGTTGCTTTGCGGTTTCAATAAGACGTTCTGACAGGTCAATACCAGTCACAAGTGCTCCTTTCTTGGCATAGTGTCTTGCCAAGTATCCCTCACCACAACCTGCATCGAGTAGTTTCTTGCCTTTCACATCTTCCAGAAGCCTCTCTACACATGGATTGAGTATCATCCTGTGGTGCGGAGTTCCCCTACCATCAATAAGACTGGAGAATGCTTCAGCATTGTTTTCCCATTGTTTACGAATTCTTTCATCCATGGTTTTGACAGAGAACTCATCTCTTCTCAAGCTTTCGAAATCTTTCTATATCTTGTCCCAGACTTTCTTGATACGATTTCCAGTTTCTTCAATCAAATCCTGCATTTCCTCTTGACCTGCAAGACCAATTTCCACACCAATCTTCATGATTGAAGTGTGTGCAACCTTGACCTTTCCATCATCTTCGTATACCGTAAAGCTACAAGGAAAAATGGTCCCCATGTCTTTCGATATCTCAAGAGCTTTCTTTGCAAGATGTGGATTACATACGAGGATTGCTGTGTACTTGGGATAGTCATCAATCCCAAGCTTTTGCTTGAAGATATCATGCACTCCCTTTGTGAGCTGAAGACCAAATCCTTCACTCACACAAGCCTCTTCGACCTTCTTCACTGCTTCATCAAACCCATACAGGACCTCTTTACGCAAAACTTCGACCATAATGATACCTGACTGCTTTCAGTAAAATGAGTTTGGATAGAGGAGAGTTCCAATCAAGATAATAGAGGGCAAACCCAAGTGAATCATGGTGTAGGATTGTGACAATACAGAATCAACCTGACGAAGATGAACTGAAACACGATCCTGCACATGTCTTTGGTGCTGCATCATTTCTCAATGACGCAGGCTCTGATATGATTGCTCCAATCTGGCCCACGTTTCTAACCACTCAGCTTGGACTCACACAGGGCCAAGTTCAGGTAGTTGATGGTCTTGCTCTAATGATTACATCTCTTTCCAAGTTGGGAGCTGGATATACCTCAGACCGATCAGGAAAAAGAAAAGGATTCATTACACTAGGATACTCCCTGTCAATGTTTGCACGATTAGGATTTGTGCTAGCCACCTACGCCTACCAATTCTTTCAGATTGTGGTCTGGAAATCAATCGACCGTTTAGGAAAGATGCGTGGACCTCCTCGTGATGCGATAGTGGCAGGACATGTGGTTGAGAAAGAACGAGGCAGATCATTTGGAATTCTTCGAGCACTTGACACTGCAGGCGCTGTCGTTGGTACAATCATCACATTCTTTCTTTTCCAGGTACTCGGTTATACTGGAATAATCCTGCTAGCAGCAATTCCAACTGCAGGGTCAGTAATTATTGTTACAGTGCTGGTTAAGGAAAAACGTGGAAAGGATATTTTCAAAGGAGTCACTTTTCGTGGACTTGATAAGAATCTACAGATCTTCCTTCTCGCATCTATTATCTTTGCACTTGCCACTTTTAGCTACTCTCTACTCATTCTATTTTCTTCCAATTTTGGATACACAGTACCACAACAGACACTTCTCTATCTACTGTTCACAGCTGTCTACGCAGCTTCTGCATATCCCTTTGGAAGATTCTCAGACAGGTTAGGACGGAAACCTATTCTTGCTATAGCATTCATCTTTCTAATAGTCACGTCAGCTTGGGTCTATCTGATCTTTGACCCAGTCATGATAATCCCTATGTTTGTTTTCTTTGGCTTAATGAATGGTGCTCTTGATCCGGTCCAGACTAGTTTGGTCGCTGATTTGGTTGAAGAAGAACGTAGGGCAAGTATCATCGGTGCTTTCCAAATGGCAGTTGGAGTCAGTGCCTTTCCAGCCGGTCTTTTATTTGGGTATCTATGGGACTTCTTCACACCTATGGCTGCATTCCAGTACTCTATCTTACTTACATTGATTGCATTGTTGTTGCTTTCGCTTGTAAGGGTTAGAAAAAGTGATGGTGGACCGGGCTAGATTTGATGAGTTAATTGCAATTGATGAAGATTTGAGCCGATTAAGAAACTGAGTTGTGATTAATAGATGGACTGAATCAAAGGAAACTTTGAAGATACACCTTTAGTCCTCGTTATCCACCCTATGAATATTCTCTGTTCTAAATCCATCTAATCAGGAACCACCTTTTCTTTGATAGAAAGCTTGCAGGCACGTGGAATTCATCCTTTGGATAGATAGCAAATTAAGACCAATCAAATTCTTCTCTTTCTCATGATTACTATAACCAATACTATTGCAATTGTTATAGCAGTGATTGCAGCAGTTTCAATGCTCAATATATTAATCCCTGGTTCAGCTGGTGGAATTAGGATTTCTGCTTCTGATGGTGTAAAACCGTTCTTTGAAACAGTAATTGTAATCTCACTCAAGCTCTCAACACTCGGCATAGAAAGCTGTACCTCGCCATTGACGTCTGTGACTACTCGCTGATAGATGGACTCACTAACCAACGTGACTACTGCATCAGAAATTGGAGAGTTATCAGCCTCTACAAGAACTGAAATCGCTCTTGTAGCATTGTTTGCAGTTGTGCTGATGTTCAGTGACAACGGAATATCAAGCCAGAGAGGAACTTCAGGATCACCCATCAGATTGAACTGACTTAATGTACGGCCTCCATCGTATGCATCTGGATTCAGAAGGACATAGTCTTCGCTATAATTTTCCTTTGCAAGTGCTAGTGCTTTCCCCGGATGGTTCCCGTCTTCACTGAAAATCCGTTTCCAGAATCTCTCTGAGAGACCTTGTGTGTACCAGCCAAGCGTTTCTCCATCATACCAGTTTGGATCATAGTATGCTGACGCAGAACTTCCAATACATCCGATTCCACTTGTGCGAGTTATGTATTCGGTCAAGCAATCATAACCAACAAAGGTTCCTGTTGAGCATGCTGCAAGGAAATAGAACCCAAGTTTATTTCCCACGTCAAAAGGAGTCGATGTTGACAGAAAGACACTTCCGTCGATATCATCAGTGCCTGAATCAAAAAGACCATCCCCATCTACATCATCCACAAAAATAGACCTTTGGGTCGATGTGGGTGAACCATGTGCATCAGACATCACAATAGATGCACCATCATTGACACATTCCACAAGGATTGATTCGTTTATGGAATAGTCATAGGGGTATTGTGTTGTTTGAATGCCCTCGGTTTCACCAAGAAGAATACAATTCCAATCGGAGGGGATGATATTTTCCACCAGCCAGTTGTGATTTCTGTTTGTGTCAAAACCGCTGTAGTCATCATCATCGAAGACATTGTTGCCGTTTGTGTCCGAGTCAAAACTCGCAAAGGATCCCGCAAATAGCGCAGTCTTCATCCATGGTCCTAGCGGAGGGTTTCTTTCGTATTCAATTAGTCTAGATACGAGGTCTTCCATTTGTGTTCTGTTGTCAGCGGGTAGTCTTCCAACATATACTTCAGCCTCCCAGTCATTTGCATCAACGATTGTTGCAGTCCCGCTAGAGAGGACATTCCAATTGTTGTCAAGATTGGCATAATAGTAGTCACAGCTGACATATACTCCATTCGTGTACACGGTTCTTGTAGGAACAATGTTCTCTCCACCAGCTAGAACGACCCAAGTAGTGCCTTGATTCTCATGATAGTCCCTAATACAGTTCTTGATCTTTTCACTCAGGTCAACGCCAATGTATTGTGATTCTATATCCTCAACTGTCTGAATTGCTGCAAACAATCCTCGTTGCGTTTTCCACTTAGCAAGTGACTGAACATAATCAACAAAAGCGTCTGATGTAATGATCAAATACTCAGTCTGAGATAGAGATGTATTCGCAATTGTTTCTTGGTTCACCAAGGTATATTCTGAATTGACAGACGGTACAGGAGTCAGAATGAACAGTATAATGAAAACTATCCATCTAGATGATACTAATTCTTTCACTTGTTTCACCAAGTATGGACTGCTAAATGGCATCGGCTTTCATTTGTATAATAAGCAGTAACTTGAACGCAACCATGCAGAAAACCAACCTAATGAAAAATGAATGGTGGACCGGGCGAGATTTGAACTCGCGACCTTCTGAATGCGAATCAGACGATCTACCAGTCTGATCTACCGGCCCAGTCAGAAAAAGCACCGCGTGACGATTCTTAAAACCTTGCCTCTATATCTCAATACCAAACGCTCGGGAGAACCTTTCCATCCTGACAAACTCCTTGAGAAACTCCCTTCCTCTTTCAGTCAGAAGATACACTCTATTATCGCTCTCAGCATTCTCCACTCTGATAAGACCCTTCTCAATCAGCTCATCAAGGTACTGTGTAAGTCTGTCGTGTGAAAGATTGGCAGCATAGAGTATCTTTGTCGGACCTGCGCCTTCTTCGCCCTCAATCTGAATGGCACGCATCATATCAGCTAAGATGCGCATCTTTGAGCGATAAGCCCGTTTTCTACTCATTCTACTCTGCCTGCCCTGATTAGCATGACCAGAAGTGACAAGAATCCTAACAGTTGAGCTAGCTGGCTGGAAAAGTACATCTGAGAATTCGTTAGCGCCTGAGCCACCAAAATATGGCTCAAAAGGAGGAGGAAGAATCCTAGGAGTACGAAGAAGGCTAGTTCACTACGTGTTGACATGTAGTTAATGATGGCCTGTAAGACAACCACAACGAGAACTAGAATTGCAATGATTTCCAGATTTGGGTCCACAAGTATGGTGGCTGCAAGAAGTAGACCGATACCGTTGCCATTGAAGCTTTCATTATTCGTTGGCTCTTGGTGACGTGCTGGTCTTGTTGCTACGACGAAAAGAATGTACGCCATTATTCTAGACGCGCCATATGCAATAGTGACAACCGAACTGAACAAATTATCAGAGAGGTCTGCCAATCCAAACTGCACAATTAAATACCAAGTTCCTATGACCCTCCCAAACATACCCGCTGAGAGAACAAGGAACCCTGTTGAGAGGTCTGAAAGTTTCTTCAGTCCAGTCAGATTATAGGCTCTGGTTGCGTATATCGTCACGATAAGCGCTATTATCCCGCTGATAGTTTCAAAGATTAGATCCAATCTAATGAATGCAAATAATCCATCTTGCATTTGGTGACGCCCACCTCA
>JBHLRQ010000021.1:0-39150 GCA_048882385.1 Candidatus Thorarchaeota archaeon
TGTAATCAATATGGAATGGATACAATAAGCTGTGGAAGTACCATTGCTTTTGCCACTCATTTGTGTGATATCGGATTGGCTGATTATGGTTTCAATTGGAATGATCCAGATCAAGTCATCGAAACAATTCATTCAATCGCAAAAAGAGAGGGTATTGGTAATATTCTAGCTGAGGGGGCTGTTTCATTAGCAGGAAAACATGCTGCTGAAGATATTGTGCTTCATGTGAGAGGAATGGAGATTCCGAACCACGATCCTCGAGCATTCTCAGGAATGGCAACAATTTACGCAGTTGCTTCCAGAGGTGCATCACACATGGAGGGTGACATGTATTCAGTTGACATGGGTCAAGAGTTTCGACAATTAGGCATTAATTCAGGTGATAGATTGGAGAATGACAATAAGGGTCACATCGCAGCCAGAGCCCAAGATTTCCGAGCTTTCTTTGATTCAGTGATAATGTGCCATTTTGCAATCGTGCCGCCTGAGAAAATTGTTGAGTTGCTGAACTTGGCGATTGGCACATCATATAAGCTCGAGGACATTTTGAAAATAGGCGCAAGAGCTGTTACTATGAAGCGACTCTTCAATCTCAGATGCGGACTCAAAACAGAAGATGAAAAGCTACCAAGACCACTTTTGACACCACATCCAGAAAGTGTTACCGATGATTTTGTTCCTGATGTTGACGTCCAACTGGATGAATACTATTCATATCGAAAGTGGGACAGAAAAACTGGTAGACCAACAGGTGAGGCTCTTGAGGAATTGGATTTGACGGGATTCTAAACAAGTTCCTCATCCGTTACCTTATTTCGATGGACATACGGCTCTAACATTGGTGTTTACAATCCAGACAGTCGAAACCTTGTTCATTCATCTACTAACCATTTATGGATTCATTGTGATAGGCTATTTGCTTGCTCGATTTTCCGGTAGGGGCCAGATTGTAAATAGGTATCTGAATTCCTTTCTCATCAATATTCTAGTACCGATGCTCGTATTCTACGTCCTTGTTACATCTTCTCCGTCCTCACTTGTTGAGGTTCCAGTCTATCTTGTGATGGCAATCACGATACACCTTCTTGGGACAATTCTGATTTTTCTAAGATTAAAGCGTAGTGAAATGGATAATCAAACCAAGGGATCTTTCTATATCTGCTCTACTTTCAATAATGCCTTATTCATCCCACTTCCTCTTGTTCTGATGTTCCTCGGTCCTGCAGGAGTTCCTTTTGTGGTCCTTTTCTCATTAACTCAGATGATTCTCCTTGTGACATTGGGGTCTTTTATGGGTGCGACTTTTAGTGAGAAGGCCGCTGGATGGAATAAGATAGTCCAAAATGCACTTCTTTTCCCTCCTTTTCTCGCAGCAATATTCGCATTGGTGTTTCTTGCTTCAGGAACAAGCCTTCCAGATCTAGTATCAATAGCTCTATCCTATAACTCATCAATCACTACATACTTAGCATTGCTGTCGGTAGGTTTCGGTATTGGAATCAGGTTCTCGTTGGCTGATTTTCGTATTGCACTTAATGTCATAGCAGTGAGGCAGTTCATTATTCCCGTCCTCGTTTTTCCAATAATCCTTGTTTCCGGTTTATCTCAGATTCCTATGCAGGTTCTCTTTCTAGAGTCATTGATGCCCCCTGCAATATTGACTGTTGTATATGCTTCAGGATTTGATTTGGATGTTGAAATTGCATCCACAATAGTGACTGTTGGTACACTTCTTCTATTGCCACTAATTCCATTTTTCCCTCTATTATTTAGCTAGAGTGACTGCGTAAACTGAAGGCATATATCGCAATCGAATACATAAACCGAAGAGCGTGAAAGCTTTGACAAAAGAATCAGAGAAGTCCAATGAACCAGGGAAAATCAAAGAATCACTGGATGACATTGTTCATAAACTTGACCAAGATGCAAACGCAAGTGATAGTTGGGCAAAATCTGTTTCTTCGAACAAGGAAGAATGGGAGAATCTGAAGAAAAAAATCCATGAGCGTCAAAAAGCATTGAAGCAATTGGTTTCTGATAAAAGAGCTGGACTAATTGGTCAGGATGAGTTTGATAAGAAATACAAGAAACTTCAGGATGAACTCACAGAGTTGGAGTTCCATGTCTACAACATGCGACTTGGTACTAAGATAAGTCAGTAATGTCTAATTATTCGGCTCTTGCACGAATTATAAGAAGTGTAGTTTCAATCACTACAAGTACTCCAAGAATACCGGAGAGAGCAATCAATCCAATGTTGACTGTATTGTTTGAGATATTTCCGGATCTTCCTTCCAGACCAGATGTCAGCGCTCCAAGATTATAATTCATCATCCAGAAGTATTCAGATTCAGCGAAGAAAACAGTTTTCCACCAAATGAGGATGCCTCCGTAATCTACCTGTAATTGGTACGCGAACTCTCCTCCTGCTTGAAACTGAGCAACATCGGAACCGATAATCAGGCTGATTGTACCATTTCTGATGGCGTTCTGGACATTGAGTAATTTGGCTCCTGAGAGAGTAATATCCTCAATTTGTAAGACCGCATCTGCCGTTATTCCGAACGCCTCAGCAACATAGGCTTCTGCAGGAAAAACAACAACAGCATGCATTTCGGAGAAACCATGAATGTCATCTAGTGCATCAATGATGCTCTGTAAATCATCAATTGAATTTGAGAATGTATTGAAGTTCGAATTCCAATCATCGACCAATGTAGCATTGAGTCTTGTTAAGGCTGCTCTTGTGGCGTTGGCAATTGCTAAAGCATTACTTGGTAGCAACCAAAAGCCATGTGGATTTCCATCGTGATCATGTTCGCTCTCTCCAGAATCCATTTCTTCTCCTGGCATCGGAGAAAGTGATGCACCATAGTCCTCATAGTTCTCCCATGCATTTTCATCGTGAAGAGCGATGAAAGGTGTTGCAGTTAGGTTGGCTAGTTCCTCCTCCCAATGAAAATGTCCAGTTAAGACAAGTAAATTAGCTGCATCTGCAGTTGCAATCACTTCAGGTGTGACTGTGAATGCATGAGGTTCTGTTTCCTGCTCAAGTAGAACTGAAGTGCTAATATGGGAACCTCCTACTTCTTTGACTATCCCTGCAAGCGAGGCGACTGAAACTGCCACATTGTGCATTGGTTGATCTTGCGCTTGTACATTTAGGACAACAGAGCTCATGAGGAGTGGTACCAATAGTAAACTGATTGGAATGATAGCACGATATCTTCGTTTCAATTCAGTCACTTCAGAATGTCATCTAGCCAAATCCTTAATAATATTTTAGTAATAGTTACTAACTTGACAGAGTGCTGTAGGTGCCAAAAATGCCCATCGTAGCAATTTCCATGAGTGATTCTGACCTCGAGGAATTAGAGTTCTTGCAAAAGCAAGGTAAGTTCTCAAACAGGTCTGATGTTGTGCGTCATGCATTACAGACTTTACTAACTGAACACAAGACTATCGAGAATGTGAAGGGAACTGTGACAGCTGTTTTCACAGCATTATATGCAAAGAAAGGTCAAGGACAGGGTATCAGTACCGTACAGCATGAATACGGTGATGCGCTCACAGCGTTAATCCATGATCATACCTCCGAAGGGAATTGTGTTGAGGTGATGGTTGTGACCTCAAATGCAAACCAAGTCCGTGAATTCCTGAAGAAACTACGTGCACAGAAGAAGGTGCTCAAGGTTGACGTCAGTCTGTTTGGAGGTAGTGGTTGATGGATACTGCTCCACAATTATTGGAGGCAAACAATCTAGCAGTACGATATCCCAATGGTGAACTTGCTCTCCATGATGTTTCATTTTGCATCAAATCACCAAGTTTCATGGCAATAATAGGCCCAAATGGATCTGGGAAATCAACGCTTGTCAAGACCTTTCTTGGACTAATCAAACCCTTTCAAGGTAGTATCAAAGTCAAAGGATTTGATTCACAGAAGAAATCAGGGAAGATACGCAAGCTTGTTCGGTATGTACCACAGCGTGATCGTATAGAACTCAGCATACCAATGAAAGTGAAGGACATCGTTTTGATGGGGCGATTACTAAAGAAACTACCTCCTCGATTCGCATCATCCAAAGATATTGCGATTGCTAAGGATGCTCTCCAGCAAGTAAACATGGAGGAACTCTGGGAACGACCATTTCCTGAACTCTCAGGTGGGCAGAGGCAACGTGTTCTTGTTGCCAGGGCACTAGCGAGTGAGGGCTCTATTCTTGTTCTTGACGAACCGCTAGCTGGAACAGATATAGAGAGTCAAGACCTGATAGTAGAAGCCTTGGGGAGGTATCACAAGGAGAATGATGTTAGCATCATCATGGTAACACACGATCTCAATCCTATCCACACACTTGTTCAAGATGTTCTTCTTTTGAAGAACACTGTCATAGGAATCGGTGAACCTTGCTCTGTTATGGATCCTCAACTCATTAAGCAAGTCTACGGTCCTACTGCAAGAATTGTTGAACATTCTGGGCATCGTTATTGTATGACAAGAGATTCGGGAATTGACCGTCATGATTGACATAATTCAAGTAATCCTCACAACCCCATTTCTCCAAAGAGCATTGATAGCAGCTTTCTTAGTTGCATTAGTAGCTGCAGCAAGTGGAACATTCCTTGTATTTCGTGGATTGTCATTCATGGCTTCAGGAGTGGCTCATGCTGCTCTTGGTGGAACAGCTCTTGGGATTTTCTTACAGGATTCTGGAATTGCTCCTTGGTTTGACCCAGTCTTAGGTGCACTGATGTTTGCTGTTCTTGTAGCTGTATTTACAGGGTATGCTGGTGAATCTGGAATAACTCAAAAAATGGAGGTTGCAGTTGGGGTTTCATTTGCACTATCCATGAGCCTAGCAGTTTTTTTAATGTACTATATACCACCCTATAGGGTTCCTCAAATCTGGGGTTATCTAATTGGAGATATTCTATTGCTTAATGACATTGATGTAATAATGTTAGCAAGCACTGCAATTCTCCTTGGTATCATCACTCTAATGTTTAACAAAGAGTTTGTCTATGTCAGTGTCGATATGGAGGGTTCAATCGCTCACGGTATGAATGCACGTATCTATCATTATCTGATGCTTGTTATTTCAGCTCTGGCAATCGCGCTTGCCACAAAAGCAGTTGGAGCTATACTTGTCTATGCAATTATGGTCGCTCCTGCAGCAGCTTCAAATGAACTTGTTAAATCTGTCAGAGGAGTGATTTTTTCCGTGTTCATTATCGCGCTATTTGCTGAACTAGTGGGCATTGCTTCATCATTTGTATTGTATGTATCACCAAGTGCAATAGCCGGTATTCTTGCGGCTTTATCCTACATCATCGCTTTGCAAATCAAGCGTTTAAGAGAGAAGGTCCGAATTAATTCTGACATAGACCGAAAGGATTCTGAAGACACAATTGCGAAGACAATGACTGAAACAATCGAATATCATGGACATGAACATTAACTGTCAATGATGGAACATTGTTGATTCTGTCGGTATGTTTAAGTGTAAAACCTAGGCTTCTCGGGTCCCAAGGTCGGTGTGAAGACTGTGAGTGAAGAAATCCCAGAAAGACGAGATATTATCCGTTCCTCAGCAATTACAATAATTCTCACTGTTCTATTTTTGATTCTAGGGCTAGCTCTTTGGGCTTGGTCTTCACCAGATGTTATCGATTCAAGTCCAGTAGGTTTATTGAACGAAATCAACCCCGCTATTACAGTATTGATTGAAGTGTTGGTGATGTTTGGCTTCTTCATGTTCCTGTCAATAACTACGATCAATCTACGACTGATGTTGACTCAGATTCGAGCTGGTTGGCTTGACGTCATTTTACTCCTAATACTCTTAGTCATAATGGCCTCAACGATGTTCGGACTGTTTGTTGGCGCAGCCTCAGTGATACTCTCTCTCGGATTTGTCGTTTATCTGTACTTGCTTCAAGATTAGGTGTCAGATGACAACAGCACAATCTGATGGATTTCATTCAAAGGATGCACCAGAAGCTTTATGAGTGTAGGTCTGAGCTTTCGACTCAGAGCCTTAAGGCAGGAATGTCTAGGCTGGCAATAACGGAGTCCTCATGACTCTTCGGAATTGTTGGATTGTATCTATGGTAATGTTCCGACTTCCGATTTGCTCTCGAGGCTCTTGGAGGAAGATACTGTGTTTGGGATCTCTGGCTCTGGCTATGATATGAGTACAAGCATATTTAGTCCCGATGGTAGAATATTCGCTGCTGAATATGCAAAAAAGGCAGTTGAGTTAGGTGAAACATCAATAGGTGTTCTTGTAGAAGATGGAGTGATTCTTCTAGCAAAAAAGAAGATCAGACCCCTTCAAGAACCAGAAAGTGTGGAAAAAATCTCCAAGGTTGATGACCACGTTGGTGTTGCTACATCTGGTCTTACAGCCGACGCTCGAAAATTAATTGCTGAAGCTAGAATCAAAGCACAATCGTATTGGTTGACATATGAGGAGCCGGTTCCTGCAGAAGCACTAGCTGAGCATATCTGCGACCTAAAAGCCCAGTTCACACAAGGCGGAGGTGCTAGACCATATGGAGTTGCCATGATATTTGGCTCAATTGATCATGATGGTTCACCAAAATTGTTTGTGACTGACCCTGTTGGAACATACTGGGGCTTCTTGGTGGCAGTTCTTGGAAGAGGTGCAGCTCGTGCTGGAGAATATCTCGAGAAGAACTACTCCAAAAAGATGAGTTTGGATGATGCAATATCTCTTGCAATAAACGCACTACGCGAGTCTGATGAGAAGGATTTGAACAATGTGAATGTTGAGGTTGCCAAAGTTCCGAAAGCAACTAGAACCTTTGCGAAATTAACACCAGATGATATTGAAAACTTCCTAAATCCTGCCAGACCTAAAAAATAATGAGAGTTGACTGAGCGATGATGGGCGGAGGAGGATCCGGCAAGAAATCCGGAGAGAAGTGGCTAGAACTTGATGCGGTGGTCATTGGGATTCAAAAGGGTCATCTTCGGTTTGAATTATTCGTTGATCCGAATCTTGCATTTGAATACAGAAGAGGAGAAGCTATTCCTCTAGAGGACATCTTGAAGTCATACGAAATCTATGAAGATGCCAAAAGAGGTGAACGAGCAACGGATAGTCTCGTAAAAGATGCTTTTGGATCCGATGAAGTTTTCGATATCGCTCCAGAAATCATCAAACAGGGTGAGTTCAGATTAACCCATGAACAGAGAGAACAGCTTGTAGATGAGAAGACTGAAACAATAATCAGTGACCTAGCTAAGCGGGCGATGAACCCACAAACTGGACATCCTCATCCACCAGATAGAATTCGTCAAGCAATGGAAGAGGCCAAAGTCCGTGTTGACCCCTTCATAACTGTGGATGAACAAATACCTACAGTTGTAAAAGCACTTAGAGTGATTATTCCAATTTCATTCGAAAGCGTAAAATTGCAGATTACTTTGCCAGCCTCTTTCTCTGGCAAAGGATACAATTTGGTTGCTAAAGCGGGCGTAATCAAATCGGAGTCATGGGGACAAGATGGTTCATGGACTGGAGTCGTTGAGATTCCTGCCCAGAAAAGACAAGAGCTCTATGATGAACTCAATAAGCTGACGAAGGGACAAATCCGAATAGAGGTCATCAGATAATCAGAATCAATAGTAATGATAGAAAATTAGAATCATAATGAGGGAAAAGTAATTGGCAGTATATTTTCAGAAACGTGAAGTAGTTGTCCCCGGACAGTTGCTTGCTGAAGGTAGGTATAGAGCCTCCTTTGGTACATATGATGAAGATGGCAAAATCTTCTCTTCTCTTGTGGGTTTGGCCGAACTTAGAGGAAACACAGTCAAGGTTGTTGCTCTAGAGGGTGCCTATATACCAAAGGAAGGAGATCTTGTAATCGGAAAAATCACTCTTGTGGCTGGCAACAACTGGAAGGTAGACATTGGTGGTCCATATGGTGCATCTCTTCATGCGAATAATGCGTTGAGACGTCCCTACTCTGACGACATTTCAGAGTACATGGATATTGGTGATGTAATCTCAACGGAAATCATTGCGTTCGACAGGAATAGTGGTCCCTTCCTTGGAATGAAAGGAAGAGGTCTGAGAGTTCTCAATGAAGGAATGGTCCTAGATGTGAGTCCTGCAAAGATTCCACGAATCATTGGTAGAAGAGGGTCCATGATTAACATGATTAATGACCACTTGAGGATCCAAACTATTGTCGGTCAGAATGGCCGAATATGGATACGAGCTCCGAATACGGAGATTCTTCGCCTTGCTATCAAGGCATTCAGGACCATTGAAGCCCAAGCACATACATCCAAACTTACAGACCGGATAAGTACGATGCTTGTGGAAGAATTGGGAAAAATCAAGGGTTCTAGTGGAATTTCAGATGAAGAAGTTGAGGATGCGGATGAAACAATAGACGCAGAGATTGAACTCGAACCTGAGCCAGAACCTGAACCAGAATCAGAACCGGATTCAGAACCAGAATCAGAACCTGAAACCTTACCTGAGGTGGAAAACACTGCAAGTGAGGTAGAGGTTGAACCAGAAGAAGAAATAGAAGAACCAAATGAGGAAGTGAGTGAAGAATGAGTCCTGAAGAAAAGCCCGATTTTCTAATTAGTGCTGAGGGCTTAAGAGTTGATGGTCGCCGACTTGATGAAATGCGACCTATTGAGCTAAAGGTTGGTGTACTCAAACAGGCTGATGGCTCAGCGTCAATACGCCAAGGAAAGACCTACATCTTGGCTGCTGTTTATGGTCCACGTGAGTTACACCCCAGACACCTAACACTGAATGATCGAGCCTATCTCAGGGTAACATATAGAATGGCTACATTCTCTGTTCCTGATAGAAAGAGACCTGCTCCATCTAGAAGGGAGAAGGAGATATCAATGGTTATTGCAAATGCTCTAAAACCCCAACTCTTTCTTGAAGAATTCCCGAAAGCTGTAGTTGATGTTTTCATCACTGTGATTCAAGCAGATGGTGGAACACGATGTGCAGCGATTAATGCGGCGTCGCTTGCACTCGCAGATGCTGGAATCCCGATGAGAGGTCTAGTCCCTGCAGTTGCAGTAGGAAAAGCTGATGGCAAACTACTCGTTGATCTTGGAGATGAGGAGGACAAGTATGGTCAAGGCGATGTTCCAATGGCAATCCTTCCTCAGACTGGAGAGATAACACTTCTCCAACAAGACGGGTCTTTCACAAAGGAGGAGCTCGTGGAAGCAATGCAAATGGGTATCAACTCGTGCAAGTATCTACACGAACTTCAGAAAGAAGCGCTAAAACGCGCTTATGTCAAGAAGTCCGATGATGACGATGACGATGATGACTATGATGACGACCTAGAAACAGATCTAGGTGAAGCTGAACTGATGGAGGATGAATAGAATGGGTGACTATAGTACTGAAACAATCAGCCACATTGATCGTGCCTTTATATCTGACCTACTTCGAAAAGGTGAACGTCTCGATGGCCGTGGATTTAGCGAGTATCGTGAACTTGAGATAGAAGCGAATGTCGTTCCAGCAAAAGCTGAGGGCTCTGCTCTTGTAAGACTTGGTGACACAAGTGTTGTGGCTGGAGTAAAAGTTTTAGTTGGAGAACCTTATCCCGATTCTCCAGATGAAGGAGTAACCATGGTAACAGCTGAGATGTCTCCAATAGCATCACCGTTGTTCGAACTTGGACCTCCCAAAGAAGATGCAATAGAACTTGCGAGAGTCGTTGATCGCGGAGTACGGGAATCTGAAACCGTTGATGCCAAAAAACTCTGCATCAGGGAAGGAAAGAAAGTCTACATGGTTTTTGCAGATGTCTATCCATTGGAGTATGATGGCAATCTCATAGATGCGTCATCCATTGCAGTCAATACGGCGTTACTTACAACAAAATATCCTGAGATGAAATGGGAAGATGACAAACTTGTAGAAACTGGTGAGATGGTACATTTGCCTATTAACAATGTAGCCATTGAGCACACAGTTACCAAGATTGATGATAATCTCATTATCGACCCTATCTTGAAGGAGGAGTTTGTACAGGACTGCAGACTTACAATGGCTGTGGACAGAGAGAACAACTTCACTGCTATGCAGAAGGGTGGTGGAGCTGGTCCCATATCTATGGAACTTGTTGAAAGAGCAATGGAGATGGCTTTAGAGTCTGCAGCTGCTATTCGAGAGAAAATCGAAGAAGCTGCAAATTCCGTAGAGTAGATTCGAATCGATGACCAGGGCTTATTCTGGTCATCTAATTCATACTTACGGATAGATAAGATAATAAGAGAAACCGTTGGGCGACTGATAGGTTCCAGCAGCCTCGCACCCCTTTGTGGGATGAATAAATAATTACTAGGAGACCAAGAACATGGCACGAACCAAAAAGGTTGGTAGCACTGGTAGATTCGGATCAAGGTACGGCGCAAAGCTGCGTCGAAGAGTACTTGACATAGAGCGGAGAAGACATGAACCGAATCGGTGTCCTGCGTGTGCTACTAAAGCATTGAAGAGACAGGCTGTTGGACTATGGAAATGCAGCAAGTGTGATCTGCTCTTTGCTGGTGGTGCCTATGTCCCATACACGGATGCAGGTAAGGCTGCGAAACGAGCAATTGCACAGAGAGTTTCAGGTGACTTTCTTGCTCTTCGCGATGATGAGGATATTGAAGAAGCTGTTGATTTCCTTCCAAATGTCGAGAGAGAAGAAGAAATTGTCATTGATTCTGAAACTCTGGAATCAGAAGAAGCTGAAACTGCATCTGAACAAGAAGAGTAACCAAGGCCGGACTATCTTGCCCAGTCTACTTATCACAACCTCTCGGAAGACATCCAATCGAGTACGATCTTTTGTACGTGACCTATGGACAGTTCTTCCAAATACAGAACGATTCAATCGGGGTGGAACGGGGCGTTCTGAAATCTCTGCACGTGTAAGACAGACTGGAGCAAACGCAGCACTCATTATTTCTATGTGGAAAGGAAATCCTAGTATTCTTAGTTTCATATCTTCCACCGAAGATGAACTAGCCTCTATAAAGATAGAAATGGCTATGCTTCGCCGTGAGGTAAATAAAACCAGGCCAAGAATCAAAGGTGTCATTGGAGTCTTCATTGAATCTAATAGTAATCACAAGACACGCAGTCTTGGAGAACTACTGTCTTCATTTCTAAATCTTGAGTTAGTTGAGGTTTCCCAATTAGATAAAATCTCGCAGGAACCTAGTCAATCCATCATTTGGTTACAGGATGCCCCTTCTGGAAAAGTTCTTTGGACTCATTACCTTACAAAAGATGTAGTGGAGATTGGTCCTAGAATCAGAGTGACTTCTCTTCGAGGAGACAAAAATGATGCCCTCTAGTCTTATGGGAGGAAAATCAACAATAGAAATTCCACTTGATTCGAAGAAGACCGCAGAGTTGCTTCTAGCTGCTTTGAATCCAGAAACCAAGTCTGGTCCTTCCGACAGAGCCACAACAAGTGTTTCGATTCGAGATGCTATTCTAGTCATTGAAATTGTAGCGAATGACCTAACAGCAATGCGAGCTGCAATGAACTCGTACTTAGCATGGGTTTCTGCTTGTCTTCGGATGATAGAGATTTCTTGATACATAATCTTACAGAATGATTGAAAGAATCTATTATTCCAAGAAGCTACTGAATATTATAAGTGACATAACTATAATCAAAATGACGAAACATGTTAGACATATCTTTGAAAATTGGACCGAGTTGTTTCCAGTTTTACATCATAGTTTCGGTATTTCATTCCTAGGTCCGCCAAACTCCATTCCACCTCATTTTGACAAAAAATCTGATAGGTCATTAATAAACTTTCAAATGACAGCGAATGATTTACGAGCTGTTTAACTTGATGTCATGCCAAAACAGTTAAGTCACATCTCAGAAGGCGCAGTCTGAAACGAGCCGTTTTGTGAAACGGAGTGAATCGATAATGGCCCAAACTATACCCCCCGCATTGGAACAAGAACTACAGAAATTCGAAACAATGCGACGAAATCATGAAACGCTTTCAGCTATGTCTCAGACTCTTCAGGCAGAGCTGACCGAGGTTAAGGGAACGCTTGAGGAATTAAAGAAACAACCTGATGACACAGTTACATACAAAGCTGTAGGACAAGTCATGTTCAAAGTCGAGAAACCTGCAGTTGTGGAGGAGCTAGAAGACCGAGAGAAAACAATAGAGATGAGACTGGCTTCTACAAAGAAACAGACCGAAAAACTTGCAGAGCAGCTTAAAGAACTTCAGACAAAGATTGAGCTGGAGCTCTCAAAACGTAATTTACGTCTTCAGTGAGAGAAATGAGTCCAGTACTGAGCATCGGACTTCCTGAAATCTCGGAGGAAGTCATTGAAAAACTCACAGAAGATTGCGAGGCTCAGATTAGTGGTTTTATTGTGAAGATGATTCCCGAGAAAAGTATAGAGAGTATGTTCGTCAGCTGTACTCTCGAATTTGAGAATGGTCAGCTTGACCTCGACGTCCAGATTGAGCTAAGCCAGGTGTTCGATACTGGCCACTCACTTGACGATCTATTGCAGGACGCAACTGATTTCGGTGTAGAGTGGCTTGAGAAGCAGTTGACGGAGATGAAGGACAAATGAACCTTCGAGAACTTCTGAAAGATGTTACATCTCCTTTGATATTAGGTCATCAAAATGCTGATCCCGATGCTGTATCAGCAATGATAGCTTTTGCTCGTCTCTATAGGAAAATAAATCCGCATGGCAATCCGTCCCTAGTAGCTGACGATAGCAGTAGATTGTCGAATCAAATCATCAATTTTTTTGCACCGGAAACTAAAATTCCAAACAATTCTGATATTTCACACGATTTCTATGTGTTAATAGATACGAACAGTCGATTCCAACTCGGTCCTGAGTTACAAGATATTTTAGTGGATCCTAACATAACATTAGTGATTGACCATCATGAGTTGAATCCAGAGATTAATGGTTTGGCAAAACACCAGATACTACGTAGCGATACGTCATCCACCTGTGAAATTATGGTTGATATTTTCAATGAAGTTGGGGTTGAAATTGACAGCGCCACAGCCAATCTACTATTGACTGGCATAATCTTTGATACAAGACGTTTCTTCTACGCTAACTCAGATACACTATCTGTAGCAATTAAGCTCATTGAATATGGAGCAGATTACGAGGCTTGTGTGAGGTCTCTATTGATAAAACCGGACAGATCCGAGAGAATCGCCCGGCTCAAGGCTGCAGCACGAGTAAAGGTTCATCTGGTTGGAGATTGGATTGTTGCGATTTCTAAAATCAATGCTTTTGAAGCAAGTGCGTGCCGTGGTCTCATTGAACTTGGTGCTGATGTAGCCATTATTGGAGGAAGTCCAAGAAAAAATACTGTCCGCATTAGCTCAAGGAGCACTCGAGATTTCTTCGAGAACACCGGGATTAACCTTGGAACTCATGTTATGGAGCCCATTGGAACAATAATTGAGGGCGAGGGTGGTGGACATGCAAATGCTGCAGGTGCCAATGGAAAGAAAGACCTTGACAAGGCCTTAAAGAAATCACTAGAGATTATTAAGACTGCTATAGAAGGTGGTGCTGAGTAGGATGCCCCTGATTGAATTCGCTGATTTCAGTTTCAAATATCTCGGAGCTGAAACATTAGCGCTAAGAAGGGTCAATCTCAAAATAGAACAGGGGGAGTATTTAGTAATAACTGGACCATCTGGTTGTGGAAAAACAACTTTCTGTCGAGCAATCAACGGATTGGTTCCACAGTTTCATCGTGGCTATATCGCAGGGCATGTCTATGTTGACGGAATGGACACGCGCGATCACAATGTTGCTCAATTAGCACCAACTGCTGGACTTGTGTTTCAAGAGCCTGAGAATCAGCTAGTGACATTAAATGTAGAGCGTGAGATAGCTTTTGGTCCTGAGAACCTTGGTGTAGAAGCTAGTGAGGTTCGCCGGAGAGTTGAAGAGCTAATTGAGATGTTTGACCTTGAGCATTTGAGGGATAAACATCCCCATGAGATGTCTGGTGGTGAACAACAGAGAGTTGCAATGGCTGCGACGCTTGCCCTCAAGCCCAAGATACTTGTTGCCGATGAGCCCACATCAAACCTAGATCCCCGAAGTGCTGTAACTATTCTTGAATTAGTGTCCGATTTGAACAAGAAACGCAACATGACGGTTGTTCTTGTTGAGCATCGATTGGATTTGGTGTCAAAGGATGCATCTCGTGTTGTACTGATGGACAAAGGTTGTATTGTGGCTGATGGAAATCCTCGTGAAGTCCTTACAATGGACCTCTGTCAGGATATTGGTGTTGGTATACCAAAAGCTACCCATTTGTATAAGCGATTGCGAAATCGAGGACTACCTCTCAACTCTGTGCCACTCACTGGAGAGGAACTAGCAAGACTGGTCCAGGAGGTCAGCAATAGATGATCATTCTTGATAATGTCCATTTTGCATATGATAGTATATACACAGCCCTTAATGGCATCTCTCTTCAGATTGATGATGGTGAAAGAATAGCAATAATGGGTAGCAATGGGGCTGGAAAGACAACTCTTGTTAAACATCTCAACGGGCTTCTCAGACCCGACATTGGTCGAGTCATTTTAGATGGTGTTGATACTAAGAATTATTCTGTTGCTGAGCTAGCGCGGGAGATTGGCTTGGTCATGCAGAACCCTGATCACCAATTATTCCTTGACAGTGTTGAAAGAGAGATTTTGTTCAGCCTTGAAAACCTCGGATATGACAAGGAAGAATCAAAAGATAGGTGTCAAAGGACTTTAGTCAATCTTGGTCTTGAAGGACTATCTGATCGTTCACCATTTACACTCTCAGGTGGAGAGAGAAAGCGCGTGGCTCTTGCTATGGTTCTTGCTACCGAACCGCGTGTACTATCATTGGATGAACCTACAATTGGACAAGATGCAAGACAAAAGGAAAATCTTGCAAGAATGCTAAGTGAGCTAAACGAGAAGGGACGTACTGTCGTTGTTGTCACTCATGACATCGAGTTTGTCATTGAGAATTTCCCACGAACTGTTGCGATGGCCAACGGATCTATTGTTGCTGATGGCCCAACGAATTCCGTTTTGAGTAATGATGCGGTGATTAAGGCGTGTTCTCTTACTCGTCCTCAACTAACTGAAACCGCACAACAGCTCCACAGTGTATTTCCTGAAGTACAGCAGAGACTCACTTTGATGGATGAGTTAGAAGAGATTGTAGCTAAGATTCTAGGAGGTGTATGAACTGTCTTTTCTGGAGATTTTTCAATATACTCGCCAAGATTCACTAGTCCATCGTCTAGACCCGCGTGCAAAGATGTTCATGGCCATTGTCCTAGCTATCATTTCGTTACTATTTCTAGATATCATACCTCTTTTGATAATCTTCTTCTGTCTTGTTCCCATTCTTGGCGCAGCAAAATCACTCAAACGTTGGACCAAAAGTATGCGTGGTCTATCGGTTCTTCTCATCTTCATTATTGTTTTCAATACATTACTTTCCACAGGGCCAAATCCATTCTCTCACTCACTTGCATTGACAATCAGACTAGTAGCACTGATGACGTCATTCTCCATCTTCTTTCTGACAGTGCATCCTGAGGAATTATCACAAGCTTTGATTCAAATGCGTGTTAGATTCGAATTTGCATTTGCAATGAGTATGGCAATGAGATACGTCCCAACCCTAGGACATGAGGCTTATGCAATTATGGATGCGCAAAAAGCCAGAGGAGTAGAACTCGACAAAGGTAATCTGCTCAAACGCATTCGAAACATTGTTCCTATTATTGTACCCTTGATCATCGTATCAATCAGACGCGCACTATCTATTGCTGAAAGTATGGAATCAAGAGGGTTCGGAGCGAGTGAAACTCGAACGTACATGTATACACTGTCTTTCAAGAAAAGGGACTGGGGTGTTGTAATTCTATCGCTCGTCGTACTAATTCTTGTGATCTATATTCGCCTGTTTATTACTTTACCAAGCTGGATGCTCTGGCAGCTACCTTTCTAAATAGCAAATTCTTCATTAGGTAACTCTTGCCATTGGAAAGATGAATTGATTAGCACTGATAGAATCAAAAACTTGAACCAAAACGAGGTTCGGAAAGGGAACTATGTTCTTTATTGGATCCAGGCATCGCAGAGAACTGAATTTAATCATGCATTGGAATATGCAATCGACCAATCCAATGTTTACGATCAACCTGTTGTGACAGTTTTCTGCTTGCTTGATGAATATCCTAGTGCGAACATCTCACAGTATCGTTTCATGCTTGAGGGCTTATTAGAGGTGCGTGAATCACTAAAGAAGAGAGGAATTGGATTTGCGGTTCACCAAGCGGCTCCAACAAAAATAATTTCAGAACTCAGTGAAGACGCTTCATTGGTTATTGTCGACAGAGATTATCAACGTGAACAGAGAGAGTGGAGGACACAGGTGTCTGATTCTATCGATTGTCCTCTTGTTCAAATCGAGTCTAATGTTGTTATTCCCATTGAAACTGTCTCTCAGAAGGAGGAATACTCAGCTGGCACAATTAGATCAAAAATCAGTAGACTGATTGATAATTATCTAGTCCCAGTACGAAAACGAAGAGTAAGAAACACATCTGATTCATCCAGTTTGGGAGGTGTTGATTTTCCTGACCTTGATTCAACATTGTCGAAAATTCGATATAAGAGTCCGAAGACTCAGAATATTCAATATCAAGGGGGGACAAGCTCAGCCAAGAGGCTACTAAAATCGTTCATTCAAAACGACTTGGTAGTCTTTGATACACTTAGAAATGATCCAGCTGCGAATCGGCTCTCAAATATGAGTCCTTATCTTCATTTCGGACAAATCTCTCCATTGTATATTGCACAAGAGGTAATGAAAGCAAATAGTCCCGGATCGGAAAGCTACTTGGAAGAACTCATCGTACGAAGGGAACTCAGCATGAATTTTGTCTACTTCAACAGAAATTATGACAACATAGAATGTCTACCAAACTGGGCTAAGGAAACCCTTGATTTTCACGCAATAGACCCCAGAGAATACACTTACTCTCTGGAAGAACTTGAACAAGCCAAGACACATGACTCCTATTGGAATGCTGCACAGAAAGAGATGATGACTTTTGGAAAAATGCATGGATACATGAGGATGTATTGGGGAAAGAAAATCATTGAATGGAGTGACTCTCCAGAGGAAGCATATCAGGCATGTATCAGTCTAAATGATCGATATGAGCTTGATGGCAGGGATCCAAACGGATATGCTGGTGTAGCTTGGTGTTTCGGAAAACATGATAGAGCTTGGAAAGAGCGCGAAATCTTTGGTAAAGTTCGATACATGAATGCAAATGGGCTAAGAAGAAAATTCAATATTGAAAAATATGTGCAAAGGGTCAACGAATAGTTTCTTTTTACCTTGAAGAGCTACACGCTGATATAATTTATCAATCATAGTTGCAGATAACTAACATCGCAAGGGTGATGCTGCTGTGTCTACGAAGCTATCAATGAGGAAACAATACACGATAAAGGACCTCCTTACCGATCTGAAGAAAATTGAAGCTACGCCCAGTGTTATGTACGATGTTGGTTCTGAACTCATTTATCGTGAATTAGATTGGTGTATGAAAACTCTTGGCGAGGATCATGAGGTCACAAAGAACCTTCAGGAGCTGATGCAGTTCATGCAGAGTGGTTATGAACAACAATTGGTCAGTGGAGAGCTCTGGAGAGTAAAAGACACACCAAAAGCAGCTATCAATGCGTTCATGCAAGAACAACCTGAGGAGTTTCTCAAATATCCGGTTGGCATATTGAGCGACCAGATACATGAGATTCTGAAGAAGGCACAGGAATCAAGAAAGCTTGAGATTAAGCAATACAAGAAGATGGTAAAGAACGTTCGAAAAGAGATCAAAGAGGACAAGGACAATCCCGATCTTTGGAATAAACTTCGCCTTGTACTATGGATCGTAGGAAAATACAATGAATCCTCTGAAGCATTCAAGACTGCAAAGAGCCTTGGCTGGACAACTGATACTAATACACTCGTTGCTATCTAGTATTTCATGTTCAAATCCAACAACATGTATATGCGGCTCACATCTAAGTCCAAATGGGGATGAACCATAAATTCACCTGAAGACCAACTAAGTATTCTAAGCTTTGTTGGTTCTGCAAACTCATTGACTGCATTATCCAATGATGACCAGAATCTATACGCAGCTGATAATCAAGGGAGAATCACAATCTGGAAAAAATCCGAGTTATCAGAATCTCAATATATTCAAAGTCATAGTGCGACCTACCTGCAATCCCTTCATACGGACTCGGACTATCTGTATGGTGGATCAATCTGGGAAGACTGCACAATAGGAATCTATGATAAAAAATCTCTCGATGTCTTAGAAACATTGGATGGAGCCCATGGTACAATCTTCTGTCTGGTTTCAGATGACTCAAACTTGCTTTCTGGATCCGGAGATTCGAAAGTTGTGATTAGGAGCAAGATTGACTGGAGTGTCGTTGGATCCTTCAAAGGACAGAAACATTTTGTGCTGTCTCTTGCAATCGACAGGGATTACATATACGCTGGTGGAATTGATGATTGCACCAATGTCTTTGCACGAGATAGTTTGAATCAAATCACTTCTCTTGAGGGACATGACTCTAATGTTCTATCTTTGGCTGTTGATGATGATTTTCTTTACTCAGGATCTGGTGAGATATGGTGGGGCGGTCCCGGATCACCTCGACCTCCAGAATTTGAGAGTTCCATCAGAGTTTGGGACAAAAAGGATTGGAGTTGCATATCTGTCCTTGAGGGTCATTCTGATAACGTGAACTCAATTGCAATCGACAACAAATATGTCTACTCGATATCTGATGATGCAACTTTGAGAATCTATTCGAAATCAGACTGGATAGAGATATTGTGTATTCAGGTTCCTGTGATGAGAATTGATGCTCTCACTATGGACAAAAGCTCTGTCTATATTGGGTGTTCAGATGGTTCTGTCCGTCAATTTCTGAAGGCTAGAATCTAGCCTAGAATCCAATTGGCTCAATAGGATGAAGGAATGCTTGAAACTCTAGTGCTCTTCCTTCCGGATCTTCTGCGAAGAATTGATAGATTTGATATCGTTCATTCAACGTGGGTTTTGAAATTGAGATATTCTCAAGCAGATCATACATTGCATCAACATCTTCCTCTGTTGGATAGAAGAAGGTAATTAACCCCTCAACCTCTGCTATATCCCTATGACAAAAACCAAGCAGGAGATTACCTTGACTGAGGATGGTACAGTCCTCCTGCTCTAACCAGATGTGCATCCCAATGTCATTGACATAGAAGTCCACAATCTCCTCTAACATGGTTGTCTTGAAGAATACAATTCCTGCCAATACACTCACCAATTGCATCAAAGAAGTACTTCTTGATATGTTTTGGGAGATGTGATATGTCTCAAAACCGCACATTGCATTTCGGGTTTGAGCTGTAAAAATCCTCTATCGTGTTAAATCCAGACCCTTTAGCTTCACGCAAATAGATATCCTTTGCATTCTGCTTAGATACAGACAGAATTCAAAGGAGAACAGAAGAGGTGTCAATCAGACCTGGTAGAACCCCAAAGAGCACTTTTGAAATCCTGAGTGCATTGATTACTGACGGTCCTATGTGTCCAAAAGAAATCAGTACAAAATTGGATATGGCGCCTCGCACAGTAAGCTTCGCTCTTCGTAAGCTGATGAGTGAGCAGATATTGCGAAGGATTCCAAATCTGAATGATATGAGGCGTCCGAAGTACCATGTGAATCTCGAAATGGCAAAGCAACTATTGGAGAAATACAGAAACACAGAGCATATTGCACGTGTTTCGCCGCTTACTTGGAGAAAGTTGGCTTAAGACTAAATCCACTTGCCATAGAGTTCCAATCCTCGTGCCACACGAGTCGCATGTGCCAAAATAAGCATCGAATCACTATCTAAGGAGGATGGTTCATAACCCTCTAGAGATTGCATTCGAGTATTCTTCAACAGATCGGTGACAAAATCAGAATCTACCTGTTGTTCATCAACAATGTGTCGAATCTCATTCAAACCCTGTAGTGCGTTATCTAAGAAGAATGCATGTGCTAGCCCTTTCAGAAACATGGTCAAATACTCTTGGGCTGAAGGTTCAAGCATCATACTGATATAACTGCAAATCTTTGGTCTTGCATCAAACGTGTTTTCGGTTTTGAAATCTCCAGCTATCATCAGATCGAGTTGGCTGCTAAGGCTTGTATAAATGGGTTCAATCAGTTCGAAGATTCGTTCTATGAACTGCGTTTCCATTGAATGTTTACTTAGTGTCCAGTCTATCTGGTTTGAGTTTAGAGTCAGAGTACTTCCAGCTTCAAGCACTGTATGAATTTTCTTTGTGGGCGGAGGAGCTAGACCAACAAGCACCGATAAGAGATCATGTCCACAACAATTGCAGATAGTTGCACCAATCACTGTTCGTTCAATGATTCCAAATGATTCTAAGGCATGTTCTTTTCCTTTTGCACGCCTCATTCTGACCCTACCATCTCTTAGGATGTGGACCTTGGTTTCCTCCATATCTCCCCATGCATATGCAAGCTCTTTGCTACAACGCATGTCCTGATATCTTGACGATACACAATCAAGAAGCCAACAGAGAATTACAGGATCCAAGACACTGAATCTCTGGGACGAACCAGGCTCTATACCATTGAAGATGCGCATCTCTGCCATGAGGAGTTCAGGCGCGTCCAAGCATGGCTTTGAAAGGAGTACACCTCCATCAGGTTGTTCTGGTGCTGGCTTGGTCACGTTACGTGAATCTGCAGCTAGATTTTCCAGTTCCTCTCGTCTTTCACTGTACCTTTCTAGTAGCAATATTGGACAACTTGTTACATCTACATTATCATGAACCAGAGAACGAGCAAAAGCTGCACATGTCGGAAATCCGCAGAGACCACAATCTATCTCAGGTGTGTTTTTCCGAGCTTTTGTCCAGACACTACTCATTCCATCGCCTCTAATTCTAGCCAATAAACTTCATTATTCTACCAAAAACTGAACTTCAGAAGTCCTAGTATATCTAAAAAACACGATGTCTTAGGCCATTTTCACTCGTTGTAAAATTCGGAAGCTATTGTGTCATAAAAATACTCGATACCTATCATAAGTTCGAATAATTCAGAATCATGGACGTCGCATGCATACAAAACCATTTTTCGAGTTTCATGAATAGCGGTGGATATTTTGAAATCAATGATACGACTTCCAAAAAGTGCTATTCGAATACTCACGTTCCTGACTAAGAGTGGCCCTCTTCCTCCTCGAGTGATTAGCAAAGAAGCAGAGGTCCCACTAAGAACTGTTACGTTTGCATTGGATCGATTGGTCGAAACTGATCTTTGTGAGAAGATACCAAATTTGGGAGATATGAGAAGAACACTCTATGTGGTCAATCATGAGAACGCAAAGGCAGTGTTTAGTCGCTACGGTTTGGTGGTCTGATGATTTCACGCCTGGAACTAAAGATGCGATGGCAAGAAGCGTTTAGTGGACCACTTGACACTGAAGAAGAGGAGGATGTATCAGTTCTGTGCGAAACTGAATGGATTCGGATTCTTGCGGTGAGGAATAATGAAACTCCCGAGGTCCGAAGAATCGAAGTTGAAGTTTCTCTCCCTCCTCAATCAAATGTAGGCACTCCTGATGATATTGTTGGTGGAGATGTTCGGATATTTGTGCAGAATCTTATCAGGCATTTGGAATATCTCCTACAACTCGACGAAGCAGGACTCACCCTTGGAGTTTTGCCGAGGGATGGTATTTACACAGCATACTTGGAGTTAGAAAATATACCTCCAGACTCAATGTTTGATGCACTCCTCCCTCCGAAACTATGACAATCAAATCTTACAGCCGACTTGTTTATGAAGGACAGCATCCATGAACAAAACATAGATTGGATGTGGTTCCATGGGTTTCAATGTTTCGAACGCTATGACAACAAGCCTGTCCTCAGAACTTCCTCCTGAACCTGTGTTTGATCCGCAGTACAGACGGGCACCCAGTAGAGGCTTCAGCTTGAGTCCTTCTGAAACTGTCGTGGCTGTGAAGAATGCACTTAGATATGTTCCTGAAAATCTTCACGAAACCCTAGCTCCTGAATTTCTTGAAGAACTCATAACAAGGGGCAGGATCTATGGATATCGGTATCGTCCTATTGGTCCGATAAAAGCCAAACCTGTTGATGAGTATAAAGGATTTCTTGAAACTCGAGCCCTCCAGTTGATGATCGATAACAATCTCGACTTTGATGTTGCTCTGTATCCATATGAATTAGTGACATATGGAGAAAGTGGGCAGGTTTGTCAGAATTGGATGCAGTATCAACTGATTATGAAGTACCTGCAAATAATGACCAATGAACAGACTCTGGTTGTGAGCTCTGGACATCCAGTTGGACTTTTTCCCTCTCATCAAAATGCTCCTCGTGCAATCACTACGAATGGTCTTATGGTGGGTATGTTCGACAATCTAGATGGATTCCATCATGCAGCACAAATGGGAGTTGCAAACTACGGTCAGATGACTGCAGGTGGTTGGATGTATATTGGTCCACAAGGAATTGTTCATGGAACCTACATCACACTTCTCAATGCGGGAAGAATGTACCTTGGAATTCCAGAAGACAAAGATCTCCGAGGTAGAGTGTTTCTGACCTCCGGTCTTGGAGGAATGAGTGGTGCACAGGCTAAGGCTGTTGAGATAGCAGGCGGAATTGGCATCATTGCAGAGGTTGACAAGAGCAGAATCGACACCAGAAGTGAACAAGGCTGGCTTAATAGGTACTCAGGGGATTTAGAAGAGATTTTTCATTGGGTAGAACAGTTCCGAGAAAAGAAGGAGCCTATATCAATAGGATACTATGGGAATGTCGTTGATCTCTGGCAATATGTGGTTGATTATGACATATCGATCGAGCTGGCATCAGATCAGACTTCTTGCCATGATGTCTATGGTGGTGGATACACTCCTCAAGGAATTACTTTCAAGAAAGGTAGAAACCTACTCAAGAATGATCGAGACAAATTCCATGAACTAGTAGACAAATCCCTCCGGAAGCAGTTCGAACTGATTGAATTGATGACACAGCGAGGGACACACTTTTGGGATTATGGAAACAGCTTCATGAAAGCTGTGTTTGATGCTGGAGTAAAGAGGATCACAAAGAACGGTGAGAACACATCGGATGGCTTCATCTTTCCATCATATGTGGAAGACATAATGGGACCACTTTGTTTTGATTATGGGTATGGCCCATTTCGCTGGGTATGCCTAAGTGGAATCCATGATGATTTAGTGGTGACCGACAAAGCTGCAATGTTTCAAATTGATCCTGAGCGACGTGGGCAGGATCGAGATAATTACATCTGGATTAGAGATGCTGAGAAGAATGCACTTGTCGTTGGTTCTAAAGCCAGAATACTTTATGCTGATGCCCAAGGTCGTGTTAATATCGCTTTGGAGTTTAATAGATTGGTTCGAGAACGAAAGGTAGGTCCGATTATGCTTGGCAGAGACCATCATGATACAGGTGGAACTGATAGTCCTTTTAGAGAAACTGCAAACATTCGAGATGGAAGTAATATCATGAGTGACATGGCTCATCAGGCTTGGGCTGGTGATATAGCTAGAGGAATGACACTTTGTGTCCTATCGAATGGAGGTGGCGTTGGTACTGGCAAAGCTATCAATGGCGGATTTGGACTAGTTCTTGATGGAAGTAAACGAGTAGACAACATAATCCGATCTGCATTGGACTGGGATGTTATGGGTGGAGTTGCACGTCGTGCTTGGGCTAGAAATGAAAATGCAATTGAAACCGCGATTGAATGGAATAAACGGTTGGGTGATAAAGGTCAAATCTCTCTGCCATTCATTCCAAATAAGGGACTGGTTGAAGACCTGGTGGAGAAAACTCTCGGTCCAAGCTAGGACCATCGATAACTACTAAAGAGACGGGCTGAGAACACCATCGGGCTATGACCAAGAAGGTCAACTCCACTTCAGAGCGGGTGTATTTCATGACTGTCTTGATTGATGGTGAAAGTCTCACGATAGAGGATGTTGTGAAGGTTGCGCGTCAAAACGAGTCTGTCAAACTCGATGACTCAGTGTTGTCACGAATTCAAAGCAGCCGCGATGTGGTTGATGCAGCAATCCGCGATGGAACGGTAATCTATGGTGTCAATACAGGTTTTGGCGAGCTAGCAAATGTGTCAATCAATAGGGAAGACCTAGCTTCTCTTCAGGTTAATCTGATTCGTAGTCACAGCGTTGGAGTTGGTCCAGCCTTTTCATGTGAAGTCGTTCGAGGTATGATGCTTCTAAGAGCAAATGCACTAGCAAAAGGATACTCTGGTGTTCGAACCGAGATCATAGAAATCCTACTTGAGATGCTAAACAAGGATGTGACACCCCTAGTTCCCCAACAGGGCTCAGTGGGCTCAAGCGGCGATCTAGCTCCTTTAGCTCATATGGCATTAGTGTTAATCGGAGAAGGTGAGGCATATTATAATGGAAAGCTACTCAGCGGAAAAGACGCTTTGAAAAAAGCTGGTCTCAAACCAGTTGTTCTTGAAGCTAAAGAGGGAGTTGCTCTCATAAACGGTACTCAACCCATGAGTGCTGTAGGGGTCCTTACAGTATATGATGCTTTGAATCTGATTACTGATGCATCAATTGCTGCATCTATGAGTTTGGAAGCACTTCGTGGAACCCGTGTTGCATCCGATGAAAGGATACAATCGGTCAGACCACACGAGGGGCAATCAGACGTTGCACAAGCTCTCAGAGAGATTCTCAGAGATAGCGAAATCAATCAATCGCATGTAGATTGCGGAAAAGTGCAGGATGCATATTCCCTCAGATGTATCCCCCAGGTACTTGGAGCCTCTCTTGATGCGATTAGATATGTCTATAGCATTCTTGAGACAGAGATTAACTCTGCTACTGACAATCCCCTTGTATTCGGAGATGATGGAGTTGTTCTATCTGGAGGAAATTTCCATGGACAACCAGTTGCACTAGCAATGGATTTCCTGGGAATAGCAATCTCTGAAATAGCCAATATTTCTGAAAGACGAATCAATCGACTAGTCAATCCTCATCTTAGTGAACTTCCCGCATTTCTCACCACTGAAGGAGGACTAGAGTCAGGTATGATGATCGCTCAATACACTGCTGCAGCATTAGTTTCTGAGAATAAAGTTCTAGCTCATCCTGCAAGTATTGATTCCATTCCAACTAGTGGCGATCAAGAAGATCATGTTAGTATGGGTACGATAGCTGCAAGAAAGGCGTCTAATATTCTTGAGAATGCACAAAATGTTGTCGCCATCGAATACATGTGCGCGTGTCAGGGAATCGACTATCTTGCTCCACTAAAACCCTCAGAACCTCTCCAGAGGGCTCATTCTGCAATACGAAAGGCTGTTTCTAAACTAGAAGATGATAGACCTCTCGCACCAGATATTGTGAAAATTAGAGATCTGCTATCATCTGGCACAATTATATCCGCAGTGGAATCGGTCACTGGCTCTCTATTTGATAGCTAAGGTCCAAGTCTTGTATGCACGACCTGTCCCTTTGATATGACTGTATGAACAAGATTAGCACCAAATCTCCAAGTAAGATATTCTGGATTTGGGCATTCAAGAATTAGAATGTCTGCAAATTTGCCTGCTTCTATACTACCATGTGTTGTACTTCTATCTACTGCATGAGCCGCATTGATTGTTATGGCTGTGAGTGCCTCTCTGGGCTGCATTTTCATTTTGTAGCACGCAAGAGCAATTGTGAAGAAGAGTGATTCATTTGCACAATTTGGATTGAAATCTGTAGCCAAAGCAACCGGAAGTCCCATTTCAATCATTTCTCGGGCATTTGCATAATCTGTGTCAAGACTGAAAGCTGTCGCAGGAAGTAGTGTGGCAACGGTCCCTGCTTTGAGCATATCTTCCAATCCATCATCTGATGACATCAAAAGATGGTCTGCAGAAATTGCTCCTACTTCTGCGGCAAGACTCGCTCCTCCTAATTGCACAATCTCATCTGCATGGACCTTCAGTTTCAATCCGCTGTCTTTAGCGGCAAGAAGGACTCTTCGAGATTGTTCGATATCGAAAACTCCTTCCTCACAGAACACATCACAAAATTCTGCTAGATTTTTATCAGCTACTGCTGGAATCATTTCGTTCACAACGAGATCTACATATTCCTCAGTCTTACCTTCATATTCGGGAGGTACAGCATGTGCCCCCATGAATGTAGATACAAAGTTGATTGGAAGCTTTGTCCGCAGATTCTCTAAGGACCTAAGCATCTTCAATTCATTCTCGGTATCTAGGCCATATCCGCTTTTTCCCTCTACTGTGGTCGTTCCCAAGCTCAGCATACTCTCAGCATAAGAGAATGCCGTACTCTCGAGTTCTTTTTGGGTAGCTGAACGAGTTGATTGAAGCGTGTTCAGAATTCCTCCACCTGATTTCAGTATCTCGAGATAGGTCTTCCCAGCCAATTTCATTGAAAAATCGTTCTCTCTGGAACCTCCAAATACTAGGTGTGTGTGACTATCAACAAAGCCCGGAACTGCTAGCATACCTGGAAACTCTAAAGCTGGAAGTTCTGGTTCCTGAGAAATCTGAGAAAGAATCTCCTCTGTCTGACCTACAGCGATAATTCTCCCATCTTTGATTGCAATGGCGCCATTTTCGATGATAGACAGTTCGGTCATTTCTACTCCTGTTTTAGGCTTCTCGCTATGCCCTTCTAGAGTAGCAACCTGTCCAATATTAGTCAAGAGAACATCAGGCTTCATACTCCTCACTTCAATACCAAATACGGCCCCTCTGATTTAACTTGCGTTCACTACTATCAGACGGATTAATTAGGAACAGGGGTCCGATTCTCATAAGGGTATATCGAGGCACAATGATATGGAATATCTGATTCTAAGCTGGAGTGATGTCTATAATCTTACACTTCAACTCTCTGAAAGGATTGTAGTTAGTGGCTTCAAACCAGATGTCATCGTCGGAATTGCACGTGGAGGTTGGATTCCAGCCCGAATCCTTTCAGACGTTCTCTATATGGAGTCTCTGCAGAATATTCGCATTGAATACTATACAGACGTGGGTGAGAAAGGCAAGGAACCAAAAATAACACAACCGCTGACAGGATCATTGGCAGGTAAGAATGTTCTTCTTATCGATGAGGTTGCTGATACAGGTGACACTCTAAGCCACGCAATTGACCACATTAGAAGTTTCGGAATAGCAGAAGTCCGTTCAGCAGTTCTTCATTACAAGCCTAGCTCAATAGTAATACCTGATTTCTACATGGTTGAAACCACAAAGTGGATTGTTTATCCTTGGGAGAATCGTGCATCCATCATTTCACTTGTCAAATTGTTTCGTGAAGAGGACACGAGTCTCACAATGAAACAGATACGTGATCGACTTGTGTTTGAAGTGGGATTTGAACCGACAGTGGCCGACTATTTCATGAAACGTCTGTAAAGTGAGGTAAAACTGTTGAGAATAGAGATGTTGAAATCCAATGATTATGCTAGTGTTGTTGGTTTTTCAGAAATTCAGAATTCCAACAGACTCAACCAAAACGAGCTTATTGACCTTGCAAAATCCCTGTCTACTGACTCATTAACTGTGCAGCTAATGAACGGTTTGCTAATTGCCGATGACATTCACCTTCTATCAGCGGCGCAGAATGCTGTAAATGCATTCAGTGGAAACTATATGCTTTCTAGAAGTTTCGATGTCGAAATCATTGTATATGCATCTGCACAGCGTCAGATTGGGAAGGCTTTGGAAGAATTTGGTGTCCATGATGATATAGTTCACATAGCTGCTATGGTGATTGGTGCAGACAGGAGCTCAGTTACCGATACTCTAGGCGAGATAACCAAAACGATTGGAAAGGAATTTTCAACTCCTTTCGAAGCAAGTAAAGAGAGATTCGAACGAGTCAAGAAATACTTCGACATAGATGACAAGGAAATCAGCGTATTTTCTGATTCGACTGATATGATTGAACGCCAAAAAGCACTCGCCAAATGCGTTGTTAGTAGGGTTTCGTTGGTTGCAATTGAAGGTTAGTACATATCATCTCGCATTGTCATTATTGATAAAATGTCTTCATCCCGCGTCAAGACCGATAGACCTGTCCAATCTCCTACTATCTCAACCAACATCGTTTTGTCTGGGTCATCAAGATTTACTATTCTAGGAATTTCAGCGGCAACTGCAGTGACGACTTCCATATTCTCAAGATCCGTATGTCTACGTCGTACTGTAACCCTAAAGCTATCATCCTCTGCAATCTTTGGAAGAAGTTTCTGAGCAGCCTTGACGATATCTTCAATTGTTGAGTCAACACACTCTTCAAGGGGAGTAAACCGTATAGCAAATCTGAACTGATACGGGTTCTCAATTGCAAACTCTCGAAGTCTATGTACCACTTCAAATGGATCTAGCGAGGTCTTGCATGCAAGAAGTCCTGAGATATGAGTCTGCGATACTTTGAGATTTGAATCTTCAAGTAAATCTCCAACAAAGTACATGATTTCTGATTTTGCAGCCCGTTCGCGGTCCCTCGGGCATGCAACAAGCAAATTATATTCTCGCAGTCTATCTCGCCTCACATATCTGCTTCAATTATGCGAGTAGTCCAGAAACGTAATGCATCAGCATCGACTTTCAACGATTGAGAGATATCTTCAATTGAAAGCGCTCCCTCTCTGTATATCTTGATATTCAGGCTATCTCCATTCTCTACTGATTCCTGAACACCTATGATTGTGGAATTATTATTGGCTGAAGAAACTCCCCCATCAATGTAGAGGTCGACTTCATCGCCAAGTTGATCTAAAGCCACTGTCAAGTCGAAAGGACTTGGTCCACCACTTCGATTTGCACTGGTACCGATTATTGGTCCGTCTATCTTTTTAGCAATTCCTCTAGGAACTACATGATTTGGCACTCTTATTGCAATCGAATTGCGTCCAGCTGTGATATGACTAGGGATATTTGGCTTTACATCTACAATAAGCGTCAGTGCGCCTGGCCAAAATATCCTCGCAATGATTTTTTCTAAATCGCCAAAATCATGATATGTTTCACATTGAGAGATGTCTGAGAATAGTAATGGAAACCCCAATCTCCTATCGCGTCGCTTGACTGCAATTAGACGTTCAAGAGCGTTGCGGTTTCTTGGGTCGCAACCAAGCCCATAACTCGTGTCTGTAGGATATGCTACAATTCCTCCTGAAGAGATGACTTCTGCTGCTCGATCGATGACACTACTACAGTTTTCTAAATCATCAATCGTCATTATCTCAGCTGTCAACAAATCATCCCAGTTTACTCCCTACAAACATACATATGTCACTTGCGTTCGATGAGTCTTCCTAAGGAGGAATTTACATCTACGGAGTGATTCTCGCGGCTGGAAAAGGAGAGAGAATGAGCCCTTTAACAGAGAAGTTACCAAAAGCACTCCTAAACATAGGTGGAAAGACGCTAATCGACTGGGCTATTGAAAGATTATTGCACGCTGGCATAAGGAGGATAGTAGTCGCGGTTGGTTGGAAAGGATCTATAGTTGAAGATTACTTGGCCACAAAATCGTACAATGATGTCTGTATTGTTGATGTTGCGGACTATGAAATTGGGCCTCTGCAGACTCTTATGACTGCACTCGAAACATTTGATGATGATTTTCTATTGACACCTGTTGACCTATTGGTTGATCCGTCTGTTGTATCAGGAATGCTCAATTACTATTCCGCAACTGCTGAACCTCGAAATATGACTCTTGCAATAGACTTTGGTGCAAAAGATTCTGGAACTTTCGTTAATGTGTCAGAAAACAATCTCATTACAGGTATAGGAGGCGAGATTTCAGACAAATCCACAACGGGACGAAGTGCGATGTTGTTTATTGGCAACTCACAGCTAGCCAAGAACTGTAAAGAAGCACTAACTGCTGGAGAAACAAAGTTTGGTTCGCTCCTCAATCAACTGATTCAGAATGGTCGTCAACTGATGTACTATCCCACAGAAAGTCATGGTATTGATATCGATACATTCCCTGATCTCCTCTCAGCCAATCGTTATATCCTACAGAGAAGTGAATTCTATCAATTCGGACAAGTTCTTGTTCCTGCAGGAGATAGGATTGAAATCGGAAGCACTCTTGAACTAGGCTCAAGAATAATCTTACAAAGAGAAACAGAGCTAATTGGTCCAGTTTTGATATCTTCTGGAAGTATTATTGGTGAAGGGTGTCGCATTGGTCCCAACTGCACAATAGATACAAACTGCAGACTTTTTTCTGGATGCGAAGTTTCTGATGCAATTATATTTGGTGAATCAATAATTTCCGCTCAGAGTCGATTACACAATGTGATTGTCTACAAATCCGAACAATATCAGGTGGAGCAATGAATAATGCCAAGTAAATTCAGAGTCAGACGTATCTTCAGAGGTCTTGTGAATGTAATCGCAAGACCATTGGCACGTGCTGGAGCAAAGCCGAACACAATTACTTACTTCAGCTTGCTACTGGCTCTAATAGCAGCGCTTGTTCTCAACTTAGCAGGATCAGCAATAATCTTCGGGGTGTTCGTATTCCTATCTGGTCTTTTTGATGGTGTTGATGGAGCTGTTGCTCGTGAAAGAGGAATCTCATCAGATGTCGGTGCTTTTACGGATTCAGTGATAGACAAGATATCTGAGGTTTTGATTCTTGGTGCAATTGCTATCGAATACTTGGATACAACCTTCATAGGACTACCAGTAACCTTGTGGGTATTACTTGCAGTAGCAGGCTGGCTATTAACAAGCTATACGCGAGCTCGAGCAACGAGTTTGGGTGTAGTAGACCTAGATATTGGTCTAGGGGGTCGATCTGAGAGACTATTCACATTAGTGGTCTTCTCAATTTTGGATTTATTGTTATGGGGTTTGGTTGTTGTTAGCTTAATGGGAATTCTTACTGCTGTATACAGATTTCATCAATATGGAAAAGAGATTGTTCGAACTCAGCTGGAAAGAAACACTTGATTTCAGACCATCATACTTAAGAGTCAAAGCAATCAGGCCGCGTACGATTCACTGGATGGAGTCAGAAAAATCATGGCGAAGTTCCGAGCAGACCATTATCTTTTAGCAGAATTCAAAGAAATTTCTGACACAAAGAAAGTTGGAGATCAAGTACTTGCAGCGTTAAAGGAATTGCCCGAATTGAAGGATCTTGCTATAGTTTCAAAACGCATGGAAGGCAAATCTTGGTCTGAGATTCTCGGCCGGATTGACGTCCCAGCTGGCTCAAAGGCTTTTTGGGCGATGATCAAGAAAGACCTCACACAAAGAGAACCCTACCACCTTTTCATTAGATTTGATATGAATGCCGAAGGTGAAAGCATTGAGGATGCTCGGTCAAATGTAAAGAGCTGGGTCGAAGGCAATGTGGTACCCAAAATTGAAGCTAAAACTGATGTGAAAACAATCAAAGTCCTGCAACCAGATGAAGTTTTCATGCCAAAACTGGACTAGGATTAGTCCTCTTGAAGTACTTTAATCAGATACAAATCTGTTCCAACTGTCTGAATTATCTCATTGTTGGTATCACCAACAACGTCTCCTAAGCTAATATGAGATTCAACAGATTTTCCTTTTGTCTTGAGTGAGGTATCTTCAATGATTCTATTTCCAACTAAACTAAGGACAGTGATGTTCGAGTTTGCATGACTGGCTACGATCTGACCATTTCCGTTGTTCCAGAATTTGCCAATATTAATAGAAGTCACGTGCTTAGGAGCTTTGACAGAGTCAATTCTCTCTAAAGCACCTTTGATAATTCCAAAAAGGGTCAATTTTCGGCCTTCTGATACCGTCATTACTTCGCTATTGCCATCTTGAGTCATATCTCCAGAAGCAACCAGGGTTATTTCTCCGCCTACTCTAATCTTTGCTCTTTCATGCAGTCTGTCATCTGCATACTGATACACGAATAGATGTCCGGAATCGTCACCAAAAACAAAACGACTGTATGGGATACCTTTGCTCATTAGAGGTTGCATGGAGAAGATTGGTCTCTCTAGAACTTTGTGAGCAAGTTTGTCTAGGGCAATATCATACCAACCATAGCATCTCAGAGTACCATCTGTTGTAGCAACCACGACTTCTGCTCTATCATCAGATAGAACATTCACCACCCCCACAGCTGTTGGTAGACTTCCCAAAGGTGTTACAGCTTTGACTTCCAATTTTCCATCCATATACGAAATGACTCGAAGGTTGTTATCGAGACTTCCCACAACAAAGTCCGGAAAGCCATTACCTAGGACGTCTCCAATTCCCATAGCTGCCAGAGGGGGCAAGTCACTAACCAAGCCTATTTGTTCTAACGTCGACTTCCCTTTTTCCTGATAGTCATAGATTCTGACGTCGCCATTCAGTGTTGAAACTACAGGGTTTGCCTTTCCGTCAGATGTCATATCAACTAGATCTATAGAAGTGATAACCTCTTTGAAGGGCACCTTTGCAAGAACTTCAAGCTTGGTCATCTGGAAGGTCCTCTCTAATTAGAGGGCTAATTATGATGGTGGACAACCTCGCTGTAATTAAAACTTGTTCCATCAGAATACTAATCTAACTACTAGATAAACTACTGATGGGCTTAAGACATAGTTTGTAGAACGTGGTATTGCAATGAACACGAAGGAAGAGAGTACGTTATTGGATGAGGATGAGTGGGCTGCTAGCTCTGATGCTGTTACTGAGGAGTTACAGTCATTTGTCAAGGAGTTTGGGTCTTTCACACCTGAGTTATTCGTACAAATCAAATTCCACCTCTTGAGAGGTTCGGGATTATCAAAAAACACTCGTGACGAACTCTGTGTTCTCTCAATAAACAATGGATTTTGTCCAAATTGTGATTTACTCTACCAAGCAAAGAAATGTCTACTCTGGTATCGATTGTTCAAAATAATCCGGTGGGAAATTGTTGAAAGAGCACCACCTTGCATTAGATTAGCGTTTGCAAAAAGGAGCATAAAGACGGTCGCGATTTATCTGACAAAGGCCAACCTCATAGATGCCGCTTATTACAAAGCCAAGGGGTCAACTTCCTGTAACACGATGCGTCGATGGGGATATTGTCATCCGAATGAATATTGCAGAGCGATGGAAACTGGCAACACACTTGAATATACAGCTGCAAGAGAACGTGTAAAACGCGCTCGGAAAATCAAGTAAATCATTGTTATGCCTTAAATACTCCCAAACGTCCTTGTTTCAGGGGTTTATTGATTATGACCGATGATCTTGATGTCGAAACTGTCAGGATAATTCGTCTTACTGGACTCAGAGAAGCTGAAATCACTTCCGCCAGAAAAGAACAAAACACAACGTGGACGAAAATCCAGAATACGATTGAAAATCATAATCGATTCATCAAAATGGGTGAAAGGCATACTCGGCAAAAAGCTGTCCAAGACCCTGTTCACGGAGCGATTCTTCTCGAGCCATGGGAACTCGACATCATATCAACATGGGAAATGCTTCGACTTCGATATGTCCGACAACTTGGTCCTGCACATCTAGTCTATCCTGGAGCAACACATACAAGGTTTGAACACTGTATCGGAACCAACTTTCTTGCTCAGAAATCAATCCGAGTAGTGAACTACTGTGAAGACCTCGATAAAGCTTGTTTTGTGCCTTTTTCAGGACTGATTGATGATTATCATCAGAAGATATTCAGAGCTGGGGCACTGCTTCATGATGTTGGACATCCTCCTACTTCTCACACAATTGAATATGCTCTACATTCTTGGGTTGGTCTTGACCACTTAGATTTGGGTACGTTCCTAATTCTGAATAGCAGTCTGAATGATACCTTGAAAGAAAATGATATTGATCCAAAGGATGTAGTCAATATTCTTCGGAGGAAGACGAATGAACCAATCAAAGAGCTGCTTTCTGAATTTCTTGATCATCCATTGGATATTGATAAAACAGACTACCTGATTAGAGACGCACACTTCAGCGGGGTTCAGTTAGGCATTTTCCCTGCCGAGAGAGTCCTGCTTACAAATCGAGTTGTAAGAAACAAGAAAGGCAATTACATCCGAGCTTTTATGCTAAAAGCAATTCATTCTTTGGAAGCATTGATTCTCAGTAGAAACTGGATGTTTAGTGATCTCTACTTACACCATGCTGTCAAGCTGGCTGAAGCATTGATCTCAAAGGCGACTTATTTCAGAATGAAAGAAGAGGATTTGTCAAAGAATGAGTGCGTAGGCTTCTTTACCCGCATGACAGATGGAGACCTTTTCAGATGGCTTGAGAATTCAGATATCGATTTCGTAAGAGAATATGCTTCCAGGATTCGTTATCGCAAACTGTTCAAAGTCGTGTTATCGAGACCACTTACCTCGTTTGAGAGAGATACCGAAAAGCGCTTTCGAGAGATGATTCAGAACATTCCTCTATTGATCGAAGCCGAGAACGAGCTCGCTGATGTGGAGGGAAGTGTTGTCATTGATGTCGTCGATCCACCTCTAGGAGAAAAAACCCTTGGGAAGATACCTCTTCTTGTAGGTGGAGAAACAGGCTTTGATATTGTGAGTCTTGATGAAACTAATGAAGGTCGTCCATTGATGCATATTCTTGAACAGCAATCACGAACAATCCCCTCAGTGAGGGTTTATGCCGATGCAAGTATCACAGACAAGATACGGAAGCGATTCGACAAGTTATTCCCTATTGCTGATAGTCCTACATACCGAGAAGATGAGTATGACCTTACTGAATACTAATCAGATGTTTTACTAAATCCACTACTCGTTTGTACTCATGCTCAATATAGATGATGCCATATATTGCTTCTATGAGTGTCCCCTTGTCATGGTTGATTTCTGACTTGCTTGGCGTGTCAGGATCGAAATGAATGCGATAGTTATACAGATCCCATTTATCACACAGCTTTGCCATGTTCTCATTGCTCACAATTTCTGCCTTCCTTAAGGTAATCTTTCCCGCATCCCCCAAGTGCGGTTTCCATAGATGCTTAAGAACTGCTGATGATATAACCGCATCACCAACAAGTGCTAGTACTTTCGCCATCTCGCTTAGATTGATCATTTGGGCAAATTCGTCTTGTCCTAAAAGATCCTCATTACTATTACGATAATGGGTATCTATCTCCAAGAAAATATTCTTGGTACTAGGCTGAAACATAGCAACAAGGAAAAGCTCATGGTTCTGAAATCTCACATTCAAGACATCTTGTAAGAATGGAATGAGATTCTCTTCTATGCGTTGAAAGGAGTTTTGAATATACCTGATATCCTCGAGCCACTTTTCGAGTTTGCCCAGAAGTCGAGTGTTATTCATTGGTGTACTAGCAAAGGTCGATTGAACTGCTTCAACAAGTGCATTCATGCGACGTTTTAGCTGTATTGGATTCCAAGAAAGTGCCAAGTGTGAATTATCAGTCAATATGTCACGTCCTTCAGTAATAGCTAACCTCCGCATTATTTGCGTCGTAGCTTGTGACATGAAAAGCAGTAATTGAGTATTCGGCTGCCAATTTAGCCATTGCAAGTGCCACAAGTGGAGGTCCCAATGTCAAATCAATGACAATATCATGGTCGTTAATGTGCTTCAAGATAGTATCCTCCAGGAAATCGCAGGTCCCTTGAAGATTGCCATACTCGTGTGTTTCTCGAGTTCCCGTGACATTGTCAGGAACCTCATTCCATTCTGTAGTCCATACTCGAAAAGCATCATCAGGAATGAACCGATCTAAAATCCTTGACACACCTCTTGTCCAATGTATGGCTTCAACGAAAACCAATAGTTGTTTTGGATTGAAGTGAGGATTATTGGCTAGCCACTGCACAAATGGTCGCTGCTCTTCAGGATTGCTCAGCGAAGTAACATACATTAGCGGTTTTGTGATTCCTAGAGCTCGACGCACCGGGATTATAGCCCGAGGGTCTAGTTCGAAAAGGCGGTACTGTGATTGTTTCCAACTGACAATAATTCCAAGTTCTTCAAGACGACCTGTGTTGTGGTAGAGTTTGGGACTGGTCACTTCAATCGTTTCAGCCTCCTTCTTGGTAAGAGCACGTCCTTTCCTCTTGACCTCTTGAGCCTGCATATCCCTTCGAATAGCTTCCCGCAGTTCAGTTCCTGTCTTCAGTCCCCCCTCAAGGTGATCAAGGATAATCCTTCTAGCCCTGACAGTTTCAATTTCTTCTCTTATGATGTCTTCAACAGACTTTCTGAGCATCTCTGGCCACCGTTCGCGGAGGTATTAGCTAGTAATTACGAGTATTAAACTTTTATACTTATCGAAGGTAATGTCCAGAAAGCCTCGAAAAATGGGCCAAAAACACGGCATCATATATATACATTAGATACTTTTCGAAATAGTTTGAGTTTAACGGACGTACCCTTAAATAGACTCCGCCTGAACAAAAAACTAGAACAAGGTCTCAAGGACTTTGAACTAATCACAAACGAGGACCGATAAAAAATGGCTGAAGACGAGTTTCTTGGCGCGAAGCCCATTGTCATTGACAATGGTACTGGTTTGAGCAAGAACGGTTACGCCGGCGAAGATCAGCCACGCAGCGTTTGGCCCACACTAATTGGTTATCCACGTTATGAATCAATCATGACTGACGTGGACCACTATACACGTGACTACTACATTGGTGAAGAGGCTATCAACCTCCGTGGTGTACTCCGCTTGGTATACCCGATCTCTCATGGAATCGTAGAAGACTGGGATGCGATTGAAAAGATTTGGAGCTACACCTTTTACAATGATCTTAAGGTAGATCCTAGTGAGAATCCAGTGCTTCTTACTGAAGCACCATTCAACCCCAGAGAAAACAGAGAGCGCATGGCATCTGTCATGTTTGATAACTTTGGTGTACCTGCTGTGTACGTTGCTACACAGGCTGTACTCTCATTGTACGCATCCGGAAGGACCACAGGTCTGGTCATTGACTCCGGTGACGGTGTTACCCACATAGTACCAATCTATGAGGGCTTTTCAATCAACCACGCAATCAAGCGAATTGACTTGGCTGGTAGAGACATCACTGAGTATTTGCGCAGACTCCTCAGACAGAGGGGCTACTCATTCGTGAGTGGTGCAGAGAAAGAGATTGTCAGAGATATCAAAGAGAAGCTATGCTACGTAGCTCTAGATCCCGAAAGGGAAAGGACTGTCGCTGACAAAGCTGGTGTTGACAAACCCTACATGCTACCTGACGGTGAGGTAATCACCATTGGTGCAGAGAGATTCCAGGGACCCGAGTTGTTCTTCAATCCTAGTGCCATTGGTCTAGATACCATTCCACTTGATGACCACATTGTCGAGTCAATCAAAGCCTGTGACGTCGACTTGAGGCGTGACCTATACGCTAACATAGTTCTATCAGGTGGTTCAACCATGTTCCCAGGACTCAAGGAGAGACTCCACAAGGAGATCACCGAGCTAGTCCCAGAGAACATTGAGGTCCGAATCATTGCTCCTCCCGAGAGACAGTACTCTGTCTGGATTGGTGGAAGCATTCTTGGCTCACTCAAGACATTCCAGAAGATGTGGGTGTCGAAGAAAGAGTTCGAAGAAGTCGGACCCGAAGTGATACACCGCTGTATCTAGTATACACAGTTTAACGAAGGTGGGCTTCGGCCCCCTTCGCTCTCTTGTTTTTAAAATAATATCCAAAACTGGAATACAGAATCTCCTAATATTTTACTTATTTTGGTTTCCAAACCTACGTTTTGCAAAATAAATTCCGCCAGTGATTACTCCAATTGGGACTATGATTAGCGCATAATATTCAATATGATATGCCATAGGGTCCCAACTTACAGTGTATATTCCATAACATCCTACATGAGTAATTTCGAAATTATCACCTGATAATGTAAGATCCCATACAGCCTTTGCCCAGGTCTGATTCCATGATTCAGAAAGTCCCGTTTCTGGGGTAAATCCGTTAAATACCCACTCATGGACATCATCTCCAAAACGTTCTGTTTTATTTTCAATTCCTTTTACTTCCATCGTAATAATCTCATGAGTCATACCTTCCCAGCTATATGCAGACCCAACACAATATGAAAAGCCGCAATAGGTCATATAACCTGAGGCACCTTCAAAATCGACGGAAGAAACTACAGACACCTCTAAGAGTTTCGGTGTATTCTCTATGAATGTTAGATTAAATGTTGCGAAATTATGGTCTTTAATCCACCCCCAATCTGTAATATCCGTGGAATTTACATCACCCGATGTATCATTATACATCGCAATAACTTGGTCAAAGGATAATTTCACAAAGTGAATCTCTTCTTGCTGACATATAATCTCAAACTCACAACTAGGATTCTTTGTACTCTCTAAATCCCATTCTTGTGGATAGGCAAAAGCTGTGAGTGAAGTTTGATTTGTTTCACTGATAAAATTGAAAGTGCTCGTTAATTCGAAAGTTTTCGTACCAAATGGGTCCAATACAATGTGTACCTCAGCTTCTGGCATATATACACGATCTCCCATAAACAGACCGCCCGACTCAAAAGCACTACTTGTAATTGTGATTGGATTAGAACTGACTTCTACCGGAAGAAACATGATTGTAAAACAAGCAAGTACTGAAAGAAGTACAACTGGTGCTAAGGAACACCTCATTACGCATATCGCCTACAAATATAATAACAACAGATTTTCGTATTAATATTCTCACTTAAGCATGTTTTGACACCATGGCAGTATCTAGATACTCAAGAAGGATTTCGAAGAAGTCGGACCCTAAGTGATACACCGCTGTATCTAGATTGCGCTAGTTTCCGAAGGCGGGCTGCAAGGCCCCCTTCGATTCTCTTTTTCTGGAAATTTATGAACCCAGTATATTCTATTGGATTTCGAGAAAATCACTATTTCGACTCATCGTAGATCTTC
>JBHLRQ010000022.1:0-1763 GCA_048882385.1 Candidatus Thorarchaeota archaeon
ATCGACTCGATTACATCAATTGCGGACGATTCTGGTTTTTCAGTCGTCTGTGGCCAACCTCGGAGATGGCTTGAACCAACATCAGCTGTGGCATATGATAGTCCTAGACCTTTACGTCCTCGAGGATCCCAAGCTGCGGTTTCCAGACCTTTCACATGAACTGCAAGTTTTTCGCTTCCTCGACCAATTTCTTCAGCGGCTTGGCGTACACCTTTTGCTAGAATTGAACCAATTCCTTCTCGATATGCAACCATTCGCATCAGTTTGATTGCCGCTTCACCATCACCAAATTGAGCAGGAAAACCAATCTCATTCTCGTCTAACATCCCATTCTCAAATGCATCCATAGCAAATCCAATCACAGAACCAGCACTGATTGTATCTAGACCAAGATCATCTGCCAAGTAATTGAGCTGAAAGACTATTTGTGCATCGTTGATACCGAGGTTTCCACCACACAATCCAAATGTTTCGTATTCTGGAGTTGATTCAACTTCAACGCCCGGATTACTCGGGTCTTCGGTTTTGTAGGCATGAGTGCATCTGATAATGCAGTGAGGACATGATAGATGATGTCCTGTGATCCACTGCTTTGTCTGATCAGGAGTTATTGATTCATAACCATCAAAGTACGTATTTCGCCAATTCCTTGTGGGAAATTGTCCACGTTCATTAGCAACTTCGACAAGTATTGCAGTACCGTAGTCCTTGAAATCACTGTCAGTTTTCTCATTCCATTTTTCAGTCATCATCTTTCTAAGAGCACTCATCCCTTCAGGATCAGCTGGCGATGCTTTTTGTGTACCCTTTACAATCAATCCTTTGAGATTCTTGGAACCAAGAATAGCTCCAGAGCCTCCTCGACCAGTTTGATGCGCTAATTCACAACAACCTGTTGCAGAAAGGACAAGATTTTCTCCCGCAGGACCTATGACATATACTGCCGAGTCAGCGGATGTCTGTTCATGAAGAATACGAGTTGCTTCCTGTGTTCCTTTTCCCCATAGTTTCTGGGCATCTTGAAAATGTACAGTATTGTCATTCACTACAATTGTTACTGGAGTGTCAGATTTCCCGACAACTCCGATTGCATCGTACCCAGAATTTTTGATCTCACGACCTAAAGGACCCCCGCAATGAGAATCCAAAAATAAACCTGTGAGGGGAGATTTGGTAACCAAAGCCCATCTACCATTCATGACTGAGGGAAGACCTTGTAATGGTCCAGACATGAATAATAGGATGTTACTTGGATCAAGCGGATCTATACCTGAATCCAATTCACGATACAGTAAATACGCACCAAGACCTTTCCCACCAACATAATCTCTGTATATATTCGGAGGAAGTTCCTCGACAGAAGAGCTCTTCTCTGTCAAATCCACCCATAGTATCTTGCCGTTCCACCCGTCCATCTGAATTCCTTCCAATATTCTGACTTGGTACTTTATTGAATCTCGACGACGCTAATCTCTTTCAAATCTATTCCTCGAAGATTAGATAAGATTGCCATCAGGACATCACTAATGACGCCTGCAACAAAGTCATTCATATCTATTCTATTTCCATTCACGTATAATTCAAAATCGGACCCCATGATTGAGTCACCTTATTGATTAGTGTCGACTATGGAAGTATTAAGTATTACAGAAGCACTGTCCGATACGCATTTAAGGAGCACCTCGTCGTACCCATCGAAACTAGTGGTGACTGGAAATCACCAAGTGAGGAAGTTTAAACATGGCCCAGTTGAGCTCTCTTAA